>NZ_JAYRDJ010000003.1:171990-231088 GCF_041909475.1 Niveibacterium sp.
ATCCTTGACGAAGGAGCGGTCGATCTTCAGCACATCGATCGGGAAGCGCTTGAGGTAGGCGAGCGACGAATAGCCGGTGCCGAAGTCGTCCACCATCAGCCGCACGCCCATGCGTTTGAGCTCGGCGAGGATCTCGTAGGTGAGTTCCACGTCGCGCATCAGCACGCTCTCGGTCATTTCCAGTTCGAGCCGGTTTGCCGGCAGGCCGGCAGCGGCCAGCGCGCTGCTGACGGCCGACAGCAGTCGCACATGGCGGAAGCTGATGCCCGACAGGTTCACCGCAACGGCATACGGCGCCACGCCTTGCGCAACCCAGGCCGCCATCTGCTTGCAAGCGGCCTGCAGGCCCCATTCGCCGATCTCGACGATGAGCCCGGTCTCTTCCGCAAGCGGAATGAACTCGCCCGGCGCGAGCAGGCCGCGCTTCGGGTGGCGCCAGCGGATCAGCGCCTCTGCCGCGAGTACGGTGCCTTCCGGCCAGGAAATGACCGGCTGGAAGTGCAGTTCGAATTCGCCCTGTTCGAGCGCCTTGCGCATTTCGTTTTCGAGCGCCAGTCGCAGTTCGGCGGCGACACGCAGATCCTGCGAGAACGAACGCACCGCGTCGCGGTTCTCGCGCTTTGCGAGGCTCACCGCCATGTCTGCGCACTTGAGCAGCGCGTCGGCATCGTCGGCATGCTCGGGGAACACGGCAAGGCCGATGCTGGCGGTCAGCGCGACTTCGGTCGCCGATAGCAGGATCGGCTTGCGCACTGCGTCGAGCAGGCGCGCGCTGATCGCTTCGGGCGATTCGCCGGCCGGGGCGCCGTCAACGAAGACGACGAACTGGTCGCCGCCGATGCGCGCCACCACGGCGGCGGTGGAGCGGGTGTCCTCGCGGCCGGGCAGGGCTGCGACCGCTTCGGACAGCCGCCGCGCGACGACCTGCAAAACCTGGTCGCCGACGCTCTGGCCGAGGCTTTCGTTGATGCGGCCGAATCGGTCGACATCGACCACCATCGCCGCCACCCAGTGGCGGGCACGCGTGGCGCGACGCAGCGTCTGCTTCAGCAGTTCGCGACAGTACTGGCGGTTGGGTAGCCCGGTGAGGCTGTCGTAGTAGGCGAGGTAGCGGATACGCTTCTCGGCCTCGACCTGTTCGGTGATGTCCTGCGTCGTGCCCTGCAGGCGGGTCACCGCGCCGTCCGATGCAGCGATCGGTTCGGCTTGTTCCAGTACCGTGCGCAGCGCACCGTCGTGCCGCACGATGCGGTATTCGATACGGAAGGGCTGGCCTCGCTTGCCCTGCGAGTAGGCCTCGCGAACGATCGTGCGGTCTTGCGGATAGACACGCTCTAGCACCGCATCCATCGCAGGCGGGAAGGCCACCGGGTCGTCGCCGAACAGCGCGAAGAACTGTTCCGAGCGGCGCACGTAGCCTTCGCGCAGATGCCATTCCCAACTGCCGAGCCGTGCGATGCGCTGCGCATCGGCCAGGTTGGATTCGCTCTTTGCCAGTTCGTCCATCGCGCGCGCCGAGCGCAGCACGTAGAGGATGCGGTGGCGCAGCAGCATCCAGTTGATCGGTTTGGAAATGAAATCGGTGGCGCCGGCCTGGTAGGCCTGCTCGATCGCACCGGAATCTTCGAGCCCGGTCATCACGATCACCGGCACGCGCTCGCCACCCGGCGTGCGGCGCAGGCGGCGCGCGGTCTCGAAACCATCGAGCCGCGGCATCATCAGGTCGAGCAGGATCAGTTCGGGCTGGAGTTCGGTGAAGCGTTCCAGCGCTTCAACGCCGTCGCAGGCTTCGAAGGGTTCGAAACCGGCGTCCTTGAGCGCCGCCATCGCGATCGAGCGGGTGGTGAGGTCGTCATCGACGACCAGCACACGGGCGCTGGCTATGACCGGCGTCATCGCGCACCTTGTGGGGCGCGAAAGCCCGCTTGGGCCGGTGAGTGTGTAATAAGCATCGGGAAGCGAATGGTGGAGCGGGTTCGGGCTGAACTTTACGCGTAGATCATGTGCTTTGCACTATAGCGATGCGGCTCGCGCACGCATTG
The DNA here is from genome assembly GCF_041909475.1 of Niveibacterium sp. Taxonomy (NCBI): domain Bacteria; kingdom Pseudomonadati; phylum Pseudomonadota; class Betaproteobacteria; order Rhodocyclales; family Rhodocyclaceae; genus Niveibacterium; species Niveibacterium sp. Next base: position 174,033 of record NZ_JAYRDJ010000003.1, read on the forward strand.
ATCCTGAGTAAGGGCCGGCGAGGCGTTTGTCACATGCGCGGGCTCGGGGCGGGGAGCCGTTACAATCGCGGTTTCCGAATCCAGATTCCGCACACGCCGTGAGCACGCCCAACGACAAGAACACCCCGGCCGCAGCGCCGGCCGCGAACTTCCTGCGCAACATCATCGAGCGCGACCTCGAAGCCGGCACCTACGCCCGTCGCAACTGGGCGGGTTCGCCCGGCGATGCCGCCCATCACGGCGCCGGCCAGCCTGATCCTGCAAAGATCCGCACCCGCTTCCCGCCAGAGCCGAATGGCTACCTGCACATCGGCCATGCCAAGTCGATCTGCCTGAACTTCGGCCTGGCGCGTGATTTCGGTGGTGTCTGCCACATGCGCTTCGACGACACGAACCCGGAGAAGGAAGAGCAGGAGTACGTCGACTCGATCCTTGATGCGGTGAAGTGGCTGGGCTTCGACTGGAACCAGAACGGTACCAACCACCTGTTCTATGCCAGCAGCTATTTCGAGTTCATGTACCGCGCCGCCGAGGCGCTGATCGAACGCGGCCACGCCTACATCGACCAGCAGACGCCGGACGAGATGCGCGCCAACCGCGGCACGCTGACCGAGCCGGGCAAGAATTCGCCGTGGCGTGATCGTTCGGTTGAAGAAAACCTGCGCCTCTTCCGCGAGATGCGCGCCGGCCAGCACGCCGAAGGCAGCATGATCGTGCGCGCCAAGATCGACATGGCCGCGCCCAACATCAACCTGCGCGACCCGGCGATCTATCGCATCCGCTTTGCCGAACACCACGCCACCGGCAACGCCTGGTGCATCTACCCGATGTACACCTTCGCGCATCCGATCGAGGACGCGCTCGAACGCATCACGCACTCGATCTGCACGCTCGAATTCGAGGACCAGCGCCCGTTCTACGACTGGCTGCTGGAACACCTGCGCGACGCCGGCCTGCTGGCCGACCCGCTGCCGAAGCAATACGAATTCGCGCGGCTCAACCTCACCTACATCATCACCAGCAAGCGCAAGCTGAAGCAGCTGGTGGACGAGAAGATCGTCGACGGCTGGGACGATCCGCGCATGCCCACCATCGTCGGCCTGCGCCGTCGCGGCTACACGCCGCAGAGCCTGCAGATGCTGGCCGAGCGCACCGGCGCGAGCAAGCACAACACCTGGATCGACTACTCGGTGCTCGAGGGCTGTCTGCGTGAAGACCTTGAAGCCAAGGCGCCGCGCGCGATGGCCGCGATCGACCCGCTCAAGCTCAAGCTGACGAACTGGGACGAAGTGATCGGTGCCGGGAAGGTGGAGCCTTGCTCCGCGCCTGCCCACCCGCATCACCCGGAATTCGGCGAACGCACGTTCAACCTGACGCCGGACCTCTGGATCGAGCGTGAGGACTTCGAGGAAGTGCCGCCCAAGGGCTTCCGCCGCCTGTTCCCCGGCAACATGGCGCGCCTCAAGTACGGCTTCATCATCGAATGCACCGGCTGCGAGAAGGATGCCGACGGCAAGGTCACGGCCGTGCTGGCCAGGTTGGTGCCGGACACCAAGAGCGGCACACCGGGTGCGGACAGCATCAAGGTCAAGGGCGTCATCACCTGGGTCTCGGCCAGCGAAGGCGTCGCGACCGAAGTGCGGCTCTACGACCGCCTGTTCACCGAAGCCCAACCGGACGCTGGCGGCCGCGATTTCCTCGAAGCGCTCAACCCGAACTCCAAGCGCGTGATCACCGCCTACCTGGAGCCGGGCCTCGCCGCCGCTCAGCCGGGCGACACCTTCCAGTTCGAACGCCACGGCTACTTCGTCGCCGACCGCAAGGATTCGGCGGCCGGGAAACCGGTGTTCAACCTGGCGGTTGGGCTGAAGGACAGCTGGGGCAAGTGAGCCTCGGCTTGCCCAACTGGTGCGGACGATGAGCCAGTCGCTATTCGTCCGCCCGCTGCACGACTCGGATGATCTTGTCGCCCTGACGCATGAGGTCATCCGCGCCGGCTATGCCAGTCAGGCCGCGCGGGGCCTGCGCTACTGGGCGACGCATCAATCGCCGGAAGACACTGCGACGCGCTTTGCTGCCGGGCATGGTCTGGTGGCGGAAGCCGCCGACCGCATCGTCGGCACCATCACGACCCGGCCGCCGCAGCCTATGTCCGACGTGGAGCTCTACCGCGACCCGAAGGTCTGGACGCTGTGCCAGTTCGCGGTGATGCCGGATTTCAAGGGGCAGGGCATTGGCCGCGCACTGCACTGGGCGGCACTTGAGCTGGCTCGGGAGCGCGGCGCTGCCACGATGGCGATCGACACCGCGGCGCCGGCGACCGAGCTGATTGAGATGTATCGGCGTTGGGGCTATGTCGAGGTCGGCACGCACGACTGGAGGCCGAAGACGAACTATCTCAGTGTGTTGATGCGGCGGGATTTTCTCTAGCGGCTCGTGCTGGCGCGTTGCGACGGCCTTGCTGCTGAAGCCGGGTCCCGCCCCGGCGGGCGGGTTCCTTTCTTGTGCCGACAAGAAAGGAACCAAAGAAGCGGCCCCCGCTTCAACGCTCCACGGCAGGCTTTGCACAGCCTGCCGGCTCCGGCGGCGAGAAGCATGCTTCTCGCAACCCCGCCTGCGCCCCTTTGCTGCTCGAAGCATCGGGTGTCTGCGCAACTCGCCCTCGCTACGCTCGGAGCTCGAACAGTGCTCGCCACCGCCGCGCTGCGCGCGTCGGAACCCGATGCTTCTGCGCTGCTCGGCGTTTCAGAGGGGGAGGGCAAAGCGCTGACGTTTCACCGCTGTCGGAATTCCGTAGCCTGGATGCAGGCCGAAGGCCGGAATCCGGGAGGTGCGGTTGAAGATTTGGATGCGCCCGTCCCGGATTTCGCTTCGCTTCATCCAGGCTACGAACATCGCCCAAGCGTCGCGCTGCAGATGGTTTTGACGTTGGGTCCCGTCGAGAGCGCCGAGTAGCGCAGCGCGACCGGGAAGAAGGCCGAGGACTGTCTGAGCACCGAGCGCAGCGAGGGCGAGTTCCGCAGGCCCCCGGTTGCGCGAGCAACGCAGGGGAGTCAGGCACACAGTGCCTGACCGCGAACGCCGGGCGGCACTCTTTGCTTACTTTCTGGTGCTGTAGCCAGAAAGTAAGACGCCCGCCGGGGGCGGGACCCCGGCCAACGCACGCCTCTCACGCGCCGAGCGATCAATCCGCGCGACGCGGTTCACAAGGCAAGTAAAACGAAGCCAACCAAGCAATCTCCTGACCCTAACCAAATCCCCTCACCGCGGGATGCGTTAAAGTGCTGCCCGGTCCGCAGCCGGGCCTGCCGCAATGCCAGCGCAAGCCGGCCTGGGCAGGTTCGAGCCGCCGGCGGCGCGCCTGCGCGCCGGGCCGGTGGCGTCGGGTCGCGAAGCGCCGCTGCGGCCGCGCTTCGCGATGTGTTGAAACCTGGCTGCGCCAGCATAAGCAAGAACATCCCCTCTACCTTTCATGCGAGAACATCCATGACCAAACTTTTCATCGAAGACCTCGACCTCGCCGGCAAGCGCGCCCTGATCCGTGTGGATTTCAACGTGCCGATCAAGAACGGCGTGGTTGAGAGCGACAAGCGTATCCGTGCTGCGCTGCCGACGATCCGTTACGCGCTGGGAAAGGGCGCTTCGGTGGTGCTGATGTCGCACCTGGGCCGCCCGAATGGCGCCAAGGTCGCCAAGTACTCGATCGAGCCGGTGGCTGGCCGCCTGCAAGAGCTGCTGGGCAAGCCGGTGAAGTTCGTCAATGACTGCGTTGGCCCGGAAGTCGAAGCGGTTGTGAACGCGATGAAGCCGGGCGACGTGACCCTGGTCGAGAACGTCCGCTTCTACCTGGAAGAAGAAGGCAAGGCGAAGGATGCCGCTGGCAACAGCGTGAAGGCGACGCCGGAAGCCGTGGCTGCCTTCCGCGCCGCGCTGAGCCGCCTGGGCGACGTGTTCATCAACGATGCTTTCGGCACCGCACACCGTGCACACTCGTCGATGGTCGGCGTGAACCTGCCGCGCGCTTCGGGCTACCTGCTGAAGAAGGAACTGGACTTCCTGGGTGAGGCCGTGAACAAGCCGGTGCGTCCGCTGGTCGCGATCATTGGCGGTTCGAAGATCTCGGGCAAGATCGACGTGATCCAGGCGCTGCTGCCGAAGGTCGACAAGCTGCTGATCGGTGGCGGCATGGCCTTCACCTTCTTCAAGGCGCAGGGCCTGGAAGTGGGCAAGTCACTGTGCGAGAACGACAAGGTCGAACTCGCCAAGTCGCTGATCGCCGAGGCGGGCGACAAGCTGGTGCTGCCGATCGACACGATGATCACCAAGAAGCTGGACTTCGACGCCCGCACGCTGGATGGCCTGGTTGAAGTGGATTCCACCGCGATCCCGGCCGACCAGGAAGGCGTGGACATCGGCAGCAAGTCCGCCGCGCGTTACGCCGAAATCATCCGCGGTGCGAAGACCGTGCTGTGGAATGGCCCGATGGGCGTGTTCGAGATCGACGCGTCGGCCAAGGGCACCTACGCCGTGGCGCACGCGCTGGTAGAAGCCACTGCGGGCGGCGCGATCACCATCGTCGGCGGCGGCGATTCGGTTGCTGCAGTCGAGAAGGCTGGCCTGGAAGACAAGGTCTCGCACGTTTCCACCGGCGGCGGCGCATCGCTCGAGTTCCTCGAAGGCAAGGCACTGCCGGGCGTGGATGCACTGAGCGACAAGTAAGACCTGCCCAGGCGCACGCTGCGCTGCCGCGTCCGGTGTTTGCCACCGGGGCGGCGCTAGCCAGCGGCGCTTGCGCTGTCTGTGACTGACACAGGTTTGCGGCCGGCGTGTACACGCCGGCCGTTTTCATTGGTGCCGCGCGCAGGTGCAGCACGCAGAAGAGGCCGGCTTGGCGGCCTTGACAGCGGTCAGCGTACCGTCAGCGCATTGCGCGACAATGCGCGTTCTGGCTGCACCCCCGATCGAGAGAATCGCCATGACCAATCATTTGCTGGCCGACGAATCGGCCGACCATTTCTCGCCGCTGGCGCAGGGCTATGTATTGTTCCGGCCGCGCTATCCGCGTTCGCTGTACGACTATCTGCTGGCCTGGGTGCCGCATCACAAGCTGGCGTGGGATGTGGGCTGCGGCAGCGGGCAGGCGACGCTGGATCTGGCTGAGCGCTTCGACCAGGTGGTCGGCACTGACATCAGCGAGGCACAGATTGCGGCGGCGCCGACGCATCCGCGCGTTGAGTGGCGTGTGGCGCCGGCCGACGCATCCGGGCTGGCCGATGGCAGCGTCGATCTGATTACCTGCGCGCAGTCGTTGCACTGGTTCCCGCTCGAGGCCTTCTATGCCGAAGCGAATCGCGTGCTGGTGCCGGGCGGCATGATTGCGGCGTGGACTTACGGCACCGTGGAAGTTGACCACGAAGCGATCGATGCGCTGGTGCAGGCCTTCCGCACCGAAACCCTCGGCGCACTGTGGAACCCCGAACGCGAGCATGTGGATACCCGCTACACGCGCCTCGCTTTCCCCTTCGAGGAAATCCAGACCCCGCCTTACACCTTGTCGGTGCAGTGGACGCTGGCGCAACTTCTGGGCTATCTGCGCAGCTGGTCGGCCTGTGGCCGCTATGTGGCGATGTACGGCAGCGACCCGACCGAGGCGCTGACGCAGAAGTTGCTGGCGGTGTGGGGCCATCCGCAAGACACCGTTTCGATCAGCTGGCCGCTGACGCTGCGCATCGGGCGCAAGGCCTGATCGCGGGTGGCGGCCTTACGGCCGCCGCGTGCCCGACCGAACAGGGCAAGGGATGCGGTGATGCGCGCCGTTCCCGGGCGTATGCGGTTTGGTGCGCGTCCCAGACGGAAGTGCTTGCCGGCTGCGTCAGCAGCCGTTGTCCTTCAGGGCGCGGGCATTCTGTTCGATACTGGCTGCGCGTTTGGCGCGCTCGTCCCCATTCCTGAGTGCGTTGCCGCTGGGTGAATTCTCAAGCCGGGTCTGTTCGGCGCGCAGCATCTCGCAGGTGCGGGCGTGTTCACGCGCGACGGCCTCGTCGTCTGGCTTGGTTTTGCGGGTGGTGGCGCTGCGCTCTTCCGGTACTTCGGGCGCGGTAATGCCTTCGGGCTTGCGAATTGGCACTTTCTGCGCTTCTGCGGCGGGTGGCGGCTGGTCGCTGTAGTGCACCTTGCCGTTGGCGTCGGTCCACTTGTACACGCCGGCCTCGGCCGATGCGGCAAGGCAGAGCAGCAGAACTGGGATTAAGCGGTGCATGGCGACTTTCCGCAGAAGGGAAAGCCGCCATGTTAGTCCGCCGGCTGGCGAGGCGGTAGCAGGTGGGCCGCCGGGGCGACCCCTGCGCTCACCAGACGCGGCAGCGCTTTTCCTTCACCATCGCCTGGCCGGGCTTGCAGGCGAATGCCTGCTGGAACTCCGGCAGATTCACGGCCACGCCGTTGATGCGGTACTTGCCCGGGGAGTGCGGGTCGGTCATCGCGTGGATGCGCTGCTCTTCCGGCCGCACTTCGCCGCAGGTCCACTGCGCGAAGCCAACGAAGAAGCGCTGTTCCGGCGTGAGGCCGTCGCGTGCTTCCAGCGTCTTGTTCGCGGTTTCGGCCTTCCAGGCAGACCACGCGAGGATCATGCCGCCCAGATCGGCAATGTCTTCGCCCAGCGTGAGGCGGCTGTTGATCTTGATGTCGTCGATCACGACGTACTTGCCGTACTGGTCGACCACACACTGGGCACGGCTTTCGAAGGCCTTGGCATCGCGCTTGGTCCACCAGTCGCGCAGACGGCCCTGGGCGTCGAACTTGCGGCCCTCGTCGTCGAAGGCGTGGATCAGCTCGTGCCCGATCGTGCCGCCGGTGTTGCCATAGTTGGGCGCGTCATCGAGCTTCGGGTCGAACAGCGGCGGCTGCAGCACGCCTGCCGGGAAGTTGATGTCGTTCATCTGCGGGTTGTAGTACGCGTTCACGGTGGAAGGCGTCATGTCCCATTCGCCGCGGTCGAGCGGCTTGCCGATCTTGGCGAGCTGGCGCTGGGCCTCGAAGCGGCTGCCGCGCACGACGTTGCCGGCATGGTCTTCACGCGCAACGACGAAGGCATCGTAATTGCGCCAGCGTTCCGGGTAGCCGATCTTGTTGACGATGCCGCGCAGCTTTTCCTGCGCGCGCGCCTTGGTCTCCGGGCTCATCCAGTCGAGCCCCTCGATGTCCTTGGCCATCGCTTCTTCGATCTGCTGCGTCATGCGCAGCGTTTGGGCTTTCAGCTCGGCGCTGAAAGCGCGGCTGACGAACTCCTGGCCCAGCGCTTCGCCCAGCTGTTGGTCAGCCAGCGCGACGCAGCGCTTCCAGCGCGGCTGTTGTTGCGGCGTGCCGCGCAAGGTCTTGCCGAAGAACGCGAAGTTCTCGTCGACGAAGGGTTTGGAGAGGTGCGGTGCGTATGCGTGCGCGGTGTGCCAGCGCAGGTAGGTCTTCAGCGTGCCGACCGATTCGCGCGCGAGCAGGGCGTCGAGGCGGGCATAGAACTTCGGCTCGGTCACGTTGAACTGATTCAGATCGGCATGCTGCAGGCCAGCGAGGTAGGCCGACCAGTCGAAGTGGGGCGTCATCGCCTTGAGGCGACGCATGTCCATCTTGTTGAACTGCTTGTGCGGATCGCGCAGATCAACGCGCGACATCGAGGCGCGCGCGAGTTCGGTTTCCACCCGCATCACGGTCGCTGCGTTGCGCGCCGCCGTAGTCGCGTCGTCGCCGAGCAGGCCGAACATCCGCGTGATGTGTTCGACATACTGTTTGCGCAGCGTGCGATTGCGCGCGTCGTTCTTGAGGTAGTTGTCGCGATCGGGCAGGCCCAGTCCGCCTGCCACCGCGAAGGCGATGACCTGCGTGGCGTCCGCATAATCCTGTGCAGCGCCAAAGCCAAACAGCGGGCTGCCGCCCGGCAGCTCCTGATGCAACTCGGCGAGCAGTGCCGGCAGCCCGCGGGTGCTCTGCAGTGCCGCGATGCGTGAGAGTGTCGGAGCCATCGGCGTCATGCCAGCCGCTTCGACGTGCGCCTCGTCCATACAGGCGGCGAAGTAGTTGCCCAGCTTCTGCTGCAGCGGGGTGTTGCCGTTCTTGGCTTCGGCGAGGCGTTGCAGGATGCCCCACTGGAAGCGCTGGCCGTCCGCCGCCATCTTGCTGTAGACGCTCCAGCGTGCCTGGTCGTCCGGCATCGGGTTGTTCTTGATCCAGTTGCCGCACGCGTACTGGTAGAAGTCTTCGCACGGGTTGGCGGTGCGGTCCATCGCCGTCACGTCGAGGCTGGGGGTGTAGGGCAGGGCGTCGAGCGGGGTTTCCGGGTCAGCGGCGAAGGCGGCGCCGATGGCGGCGACGAGCGCCAGCAACGAAACCGCGGTGCGTGCGGTGAGAGTGGGCATCAAGGGGCTCCGAATGACGAAGCGCCGCGTGCGGGTGCCGGAGGAGGCCGGCACTTGGCGGCGCAGCAAACGCTACGGATTATTCCCGATGCCGGGTGCGCTCATGTTTCACCGTGCGACCGCTTGATACAAACGATCGCCGCGGGGGTGGGCTAGAGCTTCAACTCGCTGGTGTCGTGCGGCGGCAGTTTGGCGAGCAGGCGGGCCAGCGCGGCGTCGGCCTCGCTGGCCATCTTGGTCGGCGGAATGCGCGCGATCTGCGCGAAGCTGCGCCCCTCTGCCAACCATAGCTCGACGATCTTCCAGCCGACGTAATAGGCCTCGCGTTCAAGGCCGGTGTTGCCGTGTCCTTGCGTAAGACGGCCAACGGTATCGGCATCCTCGCGCGCCAACTGCGGGCGGATCGATTCATAGATCGAACGTTGCATGCCCTCGGCGTCGCGGAACCAGCCGGGAATGAACTCCACGTAGCGCTCGACCCGGGCACCGGGTACTACGGCGCGCGATACATGCATCGCGAGCCCTTCGGAGATTGCGATCGCCGCGACAGATTGCGCGCCGTCACCTTCCAGCGCACCGAGCGCGATATGCACCGCGTGCGTGAGTTCATGTGCCGCGGTAATCGCGCGGTGCTCGGGGGCGTCTTCCAACGGAATCGCGACACGCACTTCACCACGGTTGCCCACGGTGAAGGCGTTGCCCTCGAGGAATCCGACGTAGGCCGTGATGCGCAGATGCAAGGGCTGATCGAGTTTGAGCAGATCTGCAATCGCGCGCACCTGGCGCTCCGGCGACGGACGCATCCCGCCATAGCCGGCGACGATGCGGTCCATCGCCGCCGGGTAGCGCGGCCAGGCATCGGCCAGCATCGCCTGCGCCATCGACTCACCCGCAGCGCCAGGCGGCACTGCGCCGAAGCCATACTGCGTGCGCCACAGTTTCCAGCGTTGTGAGTCGGTCACGCCCGGTTTGTTGGCTTCGTTGTAGAAACCGATGAAGCGCTCAGAGAGATCATTCACTTGAATCTGAACGAACTCCGCGCGCGCGGGCGTTGCCTTTTGCGGCTTCTTCGGCGCTGCGAAGGCGCCGCTCGACCAGATGCTGGCGGCGCAGATCAATGCGGCAATTCTGAATAAAGACGTCAGCACACGAGGCTTCCTTTGGATCGAGCGCGAATCCTGCCCCGAATCGCGCCCAAATGTCTTCACAGGATGTAAGTGAAGGCGCGAGCGCCGGTGCCGTGATTTCAGGCGCACCACGCGCGGCCGCCGGCGTTAGTCCCGCGCAGGATCGTCGCGCGGCACTAACTTCAGGTAGTCGCGCAAATCCTGTTCGGCGAGCGGCTTCACCATCACGCGGACGCTGTTCGACCGTTCGCCCATTTCAACGCCCTCACGCACGCGCACCTGCGCGAACCCCTGGCGAACCCAGAACCGCTCGGCGCGCTGATTTCCCGCGACCACGCCAAGGCGAAGCCACCTCGCCCCATGCGATTTCGCCCAAGCCTCGATGCAGCCAAAGATCGACGCCGCGAGCCCCGACCCATGAAGCTCGGTCGCAACGACGAACAAACCGATATGCCACACCGTGTCCGCCAGCAAGTCGGACACCAGGCTGGCAAAGGCAACGAGCTGCCCATTTGCCGGATCTCGATAACCGATCAACCACTTCTTGGTGTACGACCACCCGGCCGGCAAATCACCATGAATCTCATCGTAAGCAGCCTGCGGCCCGGCCGGCGCCCCCAGCACCGCGAGGAAGTAGGCCGGGTTCGCCTCGAAGAACGCCTGCAGTTCGCCCTCATGAGCGGCGGCAAGCTCGAAGTGGATGGGGGCATCCTTTGGTAGTAGAGGAAGATCCGGTGCGTGTATCGACTGGCTGTCAGTTGCGAATTGATGAACGTTGGAAGTAACGGGCACCGAGGCGTAGCCGAGGGAACCAAAATGCGCAGCATTTTGGTGTCCCGTTGACTGACTTGTTAGAGCGCGGCCGTGGAGCTGGGGTTGTTTTCATAAGCCGCTCAATTGATAGCCGATAGTGAGCGCAGCCAACAAGACCGCGAAACCAATGGTTGAGACAAACGCCACGTTATGGGTTTGCTTCGGGCGTGGTGGATAGCGCCCCAAGGTGACCATGCGCAAGGCAAGCCAGCCTGGCCAATAGAAGACAACGGTAAGAAAAACCTCAACGAGCCAGGACCCCACGAAATTGAAAACGGCCTCGATCACAGGTGCGCTCTAACGTTAAGTAGACCTCAAAACGAGGTTTTATTGGGATATTGATCGCTCAGCGCCGCGTGACGGAATCCGCGCTGTGATTGGGGGTGCGGGAATATGCTGTTTGTATTCTGACGGATATCCTGCATATGAACGCTCATCGTGTCGAACCCCAAAGTCCTCCGCGCTTGATGGATCAGGTGCGGGACCGTCTGCGGTTGAAGCATTACAGCATTCGCACCGAGACGGCGTATCTGGGCTGGATCAAGCGGTTCATTCTATTTCATGGCAAGCGGCATCCGGCAGAGCTTGGCAAACCGGAGGTTGAGGCTTTTCTCACGGCGCTCGCGGTGGAGCGGAACGTGGCGGCGTCCACGCAGGGGCAGGCTTTGTCGGCTTTGCTGTTTTTGTATGGCGAGGTGCTCGGGCTGGATCTGCCCTGGCTCGATGAAGTCACGCGAGCAAAGAAGCCGCGGCGCTTGCCTACCGTATTGTCGGTGGCGGAGGTGCGTGCATTGATTGCTGCGGTGGAAGATCCGGCCTTTGCGTTGATTGTGCGGCTGCTGTACGGCACTGGGATGCGGGTAATGGAATGCATGCGTTTGCGCGTGAAGGATGTCGATTTCGGCCGGCGCGAAATCATTGTGCGCGAAGGCAAGGGTAATAAGGATCGCGTGACGATGCTGCCGGCCGGGCTGGTGGTGCCGCTGAGGGCGCATATTTCCTTGCGCCGCCGCTTGCATGAGCGGGACCTTGTGGCTGGCCACGGCACCGTCCATTTGCCGCATGCCTTGGCGGTGAAGTACCCGAACGCCGCTACGGCGTGGGTGTGGCAGTACGTGTTTCCGGCGGCCTCTCTGTCGATTGATCCGCGGTCTGGCGTCGAGCAGCGCCATCATCTGGACGAACAGCGGGTGCAGCGGGCGGTCAAACGGGCCGCGGCGCGCGCGGGGATCACGAAACCGGTGTCGCCGCACACCTTGCGCCATTCCTTCGCGACGCATCTGCTGGAGGCTGGGCAGGACATCCGAACGGTACAGGAGCTGTTGGGCCATTCGGATGTGTCGACGACGATGATCTATACCCATGTGCTCAATCGTGGTGGCCTCGCGGTCACGAGCCCGCTGGATCGCCTCGGGTGAGTTGCGGTCGGCCGGGTTGACGGAGCCGGTAGAATCACGGCCTTCCTTTGATTTGCCCGAGTGCCGCCATGCCTTTGCTGACCCTTGATGCCGCTTGTCTCGCCTTTGGCGATGTGGCTTTGCTCGACCACGCGGATCTGGTGCTGGAGCCAGGCGAGCGGGTGGCGCTGATCGGGCGCAACGGTGCGGGCAAGTCCAGCCTGATGCGCACGCTGGCCGGCATGGCGAAACTGGATGACGGCACCGTCTGGCGCCAGCCCGGCCTGAAGACCGCCTATGTGTCGCAGGAGCCGGACTTCGATCTGGACCGCGACGTGTTCGCGACGGTGGCGGACGGCGTTGGTGAAGCCGCGCGCTTGATCGCCGAATACCACGCCTGCGCCGCGTTGGTGGGGCAGGGCGATGCGGCCGCACTCGCGCGGCTGGAAGACTTGCAGCATCAGCTCGAAGCCAGCAACGGCTGGACTTTGCATCACAAGGTCGAACAGGTGATCGACCGGCTCAAGCTCGATGGCAGTTTGAAAGTCAGCGCGCTCTCGGGGGGCGGCATCAAACGCGTGGCGCTGGCGCGCGCGCTGGCGGGCGAGCCGGATCTGCTGCTGCTCGACGAGCCGACCAACCATCTGGATATCGAAGCGATCGGCTGGCTGGAGGAGCTGATCCGCTCCTTTCGCGGCGGGGTGGTGGTGATCACGCACGACCGCGCCTTCATGGATGCGGTGTCGACGCGCATCGTCGAGCTCGACCGCGGGCGCCTGGGCAGCTTTCCGGGTTCCTTCACCGAATACCAGAAACGCAAGGCCGACCTGCTGGAGATCGAAGCCAAGGCGGCGGCCGATTTCGACAAGTTCTTGGCGCAGGAAGAGGTGTGGATCCGCAAGGGCGTCGAGGCGCGCCGCACCCGCAACGAAGGGCGCGTGAAACGGCTGGAAGACCTGCGCCGGCAACGCGCCGCGCGGCGCGACCGCATGGGCAACGTGAGCCTGCAGCTCGATCGCGGCGACCAGAGCGGCCAGTTGATCGCCGAGCTGCACAACGTCACCAAACGTTTTGGCGACAAGGTGGTGATCCGCGAATTTTCGACGCGCCTGATGCGCGGCGACCGCATCGGCCTGATCGGCCCCAACGGCGCCGGCAAGACCACGCTGCTCAAGCTGATCTTGGGCGATCTTGAGCCGGACGAAGGCCAGATCCGCCGGGGCACCAAGCAGTTGGTCGCCTACTTCGACCAGTTCCGCACCCAGCTCGATCCGGAAATGCCGCTGCGCGACGTGATCAGCCCTGGCAGCGACTGGGTCGAGATCGGCAAGTCGCGCAAGCATGTGATCGGCTATCTGGAAGACTTTCTCTTCTCGCCGCAGCGTGCACGTTCGCCGGTGAAGTCGCTCTCAGGTGGTGAGCGCAACCGGCTGTTGCTGGCGCGCCTGTTCGCGCAGCCCGCCAACATTCTGGTGCTGGACGAACCGACCAACGATCTGGATGTCGAGACGCTGGAACTGCTTGAACAATTGCTCGGCGAGTACGACGGCACGATCTTCCTTGTCAGCCATGACCGTACCTTCCTCGACAACGTTGTGACGCAGACCATCGCCGCCGACGGCGACGGCCGCTGGGGCGAATACGCTGGCGGCTACTACGACTGGAAGCGTGTACGTGACGCCGCTGCAGCGGCCGAAAAGGAAGCCGCCAAGCCGGCGCCAACGGCGAAAGCGCCCGAGCCGGAGCGCAAGGCCCCCGCGCGCGGCAACAAACTCTCGTTCAACGAAAAGCGCGAGCTTGAACAGCTGCCGGGCAAGATCGCGCAGCTGGAAAATGAGCAGGCGAGCCTGCAGCAACAGCTGGCTGACCCGGCGATGTACAAGACGCAGCCCGAGAACGTGCCGCGTTTCAATGCGAGGCTCGAGGAGATCGAGCTCGAACTGCTGGCCCTGCTTGAGCGTTGGGAGACGCTGGAGGGCAAGGCGGGGTGATCACCGATTAATGCGAATCGGTCGCAATTACTTCATTTAGATCAAGCTGCGCGCGCTGCTGCCGTGATTACATCCGCCGACCCGAAAAAACGACGGACGACCGACCATGATTCGCTACGCCTCCTTGTTGCTGTGCCTGCCGTTCTGCGTGCACGCCGCGCATCCGCTGGTTTCGGACGACGTTGGCACGCAGGGTGAAGGCGGCTGGCAATTTGAGCTGAACGGCGACTACGCGCGCGACCGCGATGCCGGCACGCGGCAGCGCGTGGCCAATGCCACGCTCACGCATGGCGTAGTCGATACCGTCGATGTCTACCTAAACGCCACCTGGATGCGCGCCGAAACCGCGGACGAGGCGGGCGCCGTGCTCGCGACTCAGGGGGCGGGGGATTTGAGCCTTGGTGCGAAGTGGCGCTTCTACTCGGCGGACGGCGCCTCGCTTGCGCTCAAGCCCTTCGCCACGATGCCGACCGGGGACCATAGCCGTGGTCTCGGCAATGGCCTGCCGTACTACGGCGTGTCGGCAATCGCCACCTACGAACACGAAGCCTGGACGCTGATTGCCAACGCCGTGGGCGCCTATGCCTGCGGTGAAGCCGCGGCGGTGCTCAAGCGGCAGTGGATGCTGTCTGCGGGCATTGGCCATGCGTTCAGCGATGCCCTGCAAGCCGTCGGCGAAGTGGTCTACGCGTCTGGTACCGAGCCGGCGGCGGATCAGCACCCAGCCCTGATGACCCTGGGCTTGATCTATCGCGTGGCACCGACCTTCGATCTCGACATCGGCTACCGCTATGGCCTCAACCGCGCCGAAGCACACCACGGGCTTGGCGCCGGGCTTGCCTGGCGCTGGTGAGTCGGCACGCCTTGTGCAGCCTGCGTTGACCTGACTGCCTCCAGTGCCGTGTCAGCCGTGCCGATAATCGCGGCATGACTGTCTCGCGCCGAACCGCTCTGGGCCGCATCGCCACGCTATGGGCGACACCGCTTGTGGTGCGCGCTGCCGAGACGCCACGCGCGCTGGTGATCGACTTCATGATCTCGAGTGGCCGGCAGCGCACCGCGTGGGCTCAGTTGATCAACACCTTTGCGGCGCTGAATCCCGATCTGGCCATCGTTGCGAACGAATTCCCGCAGGAAGACTACAAGCGCCACTTCGCCACGCGCCTGGGCCGCGAGCCGGTGGATCTGGCGTTCTGGTTTGCCGGTGCGCGGCTGCGCGAGGCGGTGCGACGGGGCTTGCTGCGGCCGATCGACAACCGTGACACGCTGCAGGCACTCGGCGTGCGCTTCACGCCGGCATCGCTCGACGCCCTGCAGCACGAAGGCAAATCCTACGGCGCACCGGTGTCGTTCTACCCGTGGGGCTTCTTTTATCACCGGCCGCTTTTTGCCGTGCTCGGCCTGCAACCGCCCGCCGACTGGAATGCCTTCCTGGCCGTCAGTGCCAAGCTGAGCGCCGCCGGTGTGACACCCACCGCGGTGGGTGCCCGCCACGGCTGGCCGGCCGCCGCCTGGTTCGACTACCTCAACCTGCGTACCAACGGCATTGGCTTTCACCGGCAACTGCTCGCCGGTGAGGTGCCGTTTGGTGACCCGCGCGTGCGGGCCGCGTTGACGCCCTGGCGCGAGATGCTCATGCGCGGTGATTTTCTCGCCGAATCCGTTACCGAGGACTGGGACGCCTGTCTGCCGCACCTGTATCGCAAATCGGTTGGCATGGTCTTGCTCGGTGCCTTTGCGGCATCGAAGTTCCCGCCGCAGCTGGCCGCCGAGATCGGCTTCTTCCCTTTCCCGCAACTCAATCCGCAGGTGCCGCGGGCTGAAGAGGCGCCGCTCGATGTGGTGGTGCTGCCGGCGCGCGGCCATAACCCGGAGGGCGCGCAGCGCTTTCTGCGCTTCCTTGCGCAGCACGAGGCCCTGAACGTCTTCAACCGGGAATCCGGCATGTTGTCGCCGCGCACCGATACCGCTGCCGAACGCGAGCCTTTGCGCCGCGCCGGGCGGGATCTGCTGGATCAGGCGCGCGGCCTGGCCTTCTTCTTTGACCGCGATGCGCGGGCCGATCTGGTCGAGCCCGCCTTCGCGGCGATGCGGGAATTTCTGTTGCCGCCCTACGACCTCAACCGGCTGCTGCAGCGCCTGGAAGCGGCGCGCCGCGCCGGCGGTGCCTGATTACGCGAACACCGCGCTTTAGTCGGCCATGATGCGCTCGTAGCGCGCGCGCCATTCCTCGGTCAGCGCTTCGTTGCCGATGTGCTCGTACAACTGCACCACGCGCCAGGTCGCCTCGGGGATCGTGTCGCCGTCGCGGTCCATCGCCATTTCGAAGTAGCGCACCGCCGCATCGTCGCCCCGATCCGCCAGGATGCGGCCGGCGGCCATTGCGGTCTCGGCGTTGCCGCGCGCATGCTCGGCGGCATCACACAGCAAGGGCAGCGCTTCGTCGATGCGATCGAGCGTGACCAGCGCCAGTGCGTAACGCGACTTGTCTTCCACTTCCAGGCGCCCCGGGTTGCTGCCCGCGAAGCGATCCACCTCGGCCTGCGCCGCCCGTACCGAGTTGTGACGTTCACGCCACTGAGCCTCGACCGAGGTCAGCCACGCTGCATCGAGGTCGGTTGTGATGCGCGGCAGGGCTTCGCGCAGCAGCACCTGGGCGGCGCTGTATTCAGGATGGCTGGGCACGGCCGGCTTCACGCGCAGCGCGTCGAGACGATCGCGCAGGCTCGGGTGGGTGTCGTCGTAGGTCGTCAGCCGCGCGAGCGCGTCCCACATCCAGGTCTTGAAATCGTCCGAATCGCCGGCGACTCGCAGGGCTGTGCGCATCGCAGCGTGCGGCATGAAACCGGGGCGCGGCTGGTGGTCTGCTTGGGCATACAGCGCGGGCCAGAACTTTTCGGCCATGAAGCGGCCCTTCACGCTGGCCGCAACCAGCGCGCTGGCCGTTGTGGTGCGGCCGACGAAGCGCGCCGAAGCCTGGTCAGCCTCGTATTCCTGCTGGCGCGCGAGCACGAAGCTGTATGCGTTGAACCACGGGATGTACCAGCGGAAGAAGCGCGTGAAGAGTTTGTCGAACCAGCCTTCCTCCTGCGCGAAGACATCGGCGAGCCGCATCCACACCAGCCGGATGCGGTAGATCCACGCGCCGGTCTTGCCGTGTGCGCCGGAGACGTGGCCGTATTCATGCGCCATCACCGCCGCGCATTCCTTCGGCGACAGGGCTTGCAGCAGCGGCAGGCCCAGCGTGAGCGTGTTGCGATACCAGCCGAAGATGCCCAGGCGTGGTGTTTGCACGATCGACGCGTTGAAAGCCTCGTCGATGATGATCTCGTGGATTTCCGGCCCGGCCTGTTTGGCGCGCAGTTTGTCGACCAGCCGCCATAGGTGCGGTGCTTCGTCACGCGAAACGCGCCGGCCGCTGGGCGGATCGAGGCGCACCCACAGCGCGCGGATCACGAGGAAGGCCGCTACGCCACATACCAGCAACAGCTTGCCGCCGATAAACGCATGGTGCGACGCGATCAAGCCGAGGCCGGCGAACACGCCGCCGATCGTCAGCCCCAGCATCCCCAGCGCGTAGGCATAGCCCAGCCCGGCCAGCGCAGTGACCTTGGCGCGGTAGCGGCCAGGCGCAATGTCGCATTCGCGCTCAAGGTGAGCGACGAGGGTGCGGAATTCGGACTCGGTCATGGTGGCACTCGACAGCGGGCTTCAAATTGCATTATCCGACAAAATTGCCAAAACACCATTGGCATGAACCCCGATCAATGTCGCGCAGCGACATGACCTTGCTGCGGGGCGCGGCTAGACTGAGGCCTTGTCGAATCAAGCCGGCGCTTGGCCGGACGCACCATGTTGCCTGCCCGCCTTTGGGACATCTCTCCGCCGGTCTCGGCGGCCAGCCCCGTCTTCCCGGGGGATACGCCGTTCCAGCAACGCTGGACCTGGCAGATCGCGCCGGACAGCCCGGTCAACGTCAGCACGCTGACACTGTCGCCGCACACCGGCGCGCACGCCGACGCGCCCTTGCATTACGACCCCCAGGGCGCGGCGATCGGCGCGGTGCAGTTGGATGCCTACCTCGGGCCTTGCCGCGTGATTCATGCAATCGGCCGCCGCACGCTGATCACGCCCGATCTGATCGCGCCACAACTGGTCGATACCCCGCCGCGCGTGCTGGTGCGTACCCGCTTCCGCGCCGAGGTGGAAGCCTGGGACCCGGATTTCACTGCATTGGCGCCAGAAACTATCGACCTGCTCGCCGAGCTTGGTGTGAAGCTGGTGGGCATCGATACGCCCTCATTGGACCCCGCGGAATCAAAGACGCTGGATAGCCACCAGCGCGTGCGGGCGCACGGCATGGCGGTGCTCGAATGCCTGGTGCTCGACGACGTGGCGGCCGGCGACTACGAGTTGATTGCGCTGCCGCTGAAACTGGTCACCGCCGACGCCAGCCCGGTACGCGCGGTACTGCGGGAACTGCCATGACCACGCGTGAAGACTGCCTGCGGCGCGATGCCGCCGACCCGCTGGCGCCTTTGCGCGAGCAGTTCTCGTTGCCGGCCGGCGTGATCTATCTCGACGGCAATTCGCTCGGCCCGCTGCCGCGCGCGACGCCCGAGCGCCTTGCCGCGGTGATCCGCAGCGAGTGGGGCACGGACCTGATCAAGAGCTGGAACAGCGCAGGCTGGATCGACCTTCCTGCCGATGTCGGCGACCAGATTGCGCCGCTGGTGGGGGCTGGGGCGGGTGAGCTGATCGCGGCGGATTCGACTTCGGTGAATCTGTTCAAGGTGCTCGCCGCCGCGCTGCGCATCGTCTTCGAAGAAGACCCGGCGCGCTGCGAGATCGTCTCGGAGCGCGACAACTTCCCGACCGATCTCTACATCGTGCAAGGCTTGTCTGAGCTGCTCGGCGGTCGCTACACGCTGCGCCTGGTCGATTCGGCCGACGATATCCCCGCCGCGCTCGGGCCCAAGACTGCGCTTCTGATGCTGACGCAGGTGAACTACCGCACCGGCGCGCTGCACGACATGGCTGCGCTGTCCGCTGCCGCACATAACGCCGGCGCGCTCACGGTGTGGGATCTGGCGCATTCGGCCGGCGCCTTGCCGGTGGCACTGAACGACGATGGTGCGGATTTCGCAATCGGCTGCGGTTACAAGTACCTCAACGGTGGGCCGGGCGCGCCGGCTTTCGTGTGGGTGGCGCCGCGCCATGTTGGTCGCTTTCGTCAGCCCTTGTCCGGCTGGATGGGCCATGCACGGCCGTTCGACTTCGTCCCTGGCTATGAGGCGGGTGAGGGCGTGGCGCGCTACCTGTGTGGCACGCCCTCCATCCTTGCCATGAGCGCACTTGAATGTGGCGTGGAAACCTTGCTCGCCGCCGAGCCCTGCGGCGGCATGGCGGCCTTGCGTGACAAGTCGCTCGCGCTGACCGAGCTGTTCATCGAGCGGGTGGAGGCGCGCTGTGCCGGCAAGGGGCTCACGCTGGTCACGCCGCGCGAGCCGGCGCGCCGGGGCTCGCAGGTGAGTTTCGCCTTCGATTCAGCCTGGCCGGTGTGTCAGGCGCTGATCGCGCGTGGCGTGGTTGGCGACTTTCGTGCGCCGGACATCCTGCGCTTCGGCTTTGCGCCGCTCTACCTCCGCTTCGCCGATGTGTGGGACGCGGCTGAAGCCTTGGCGACGGTGCTGGAAACCGGCGAGTGGCTGGAAGCGCGCTTTGCCGAGCGTAGTGCGGTGACTTGAATTGGATAATCAACGCGAACTCGAAGACAGCATCGTCACCGATCTGCGTGATCGCCTGAGCTATGGCGGTTATCTGAGTCTCGATGGTCTGCTCGCACAGCAGAAACCCTTGTCCGACCCGCCGCACCATGACGAAATGCTCTTCATCGTGCAGCACCAGGTGTCGGAGCTGTGGATGAAGCTGCTGATCCACGAACTTTCTGCCGCGATCCGCCATGTGCAGCGCGACGAACTGGGGCCGTGTTTCAAGATTCTCGCCCGTGTGAAGCAGGTGCAGATGCAGCTCTTCGAGCAGTGGGCGGTGCTCGAAACGCTGACGCCGTCCGAATACATGGAATTCCGCGGTGTGCTGGGCAACTCGTCCGGCTTTCAGTCGCACCAGTACCGCACGATCGAATTCCTGCTCGGCAACAAGAATGCCGCCATGGTGGAGGTGTTTCGCCACGACCCGGCGAAGCAGGCGGCGCTGCGCGCGACGCTCGAAGCGCCCAGCCTCTACGACGAGTTCCTGCGCCACCTTGCACGCACCGGCCTGCCGGTGCCGGCCGAGTGCATCGAGCGCGACTGGTCGCAGCCTTACCGGAAGGTGGATGCGCTGGTCGAGGTGTTCCGCGGCATCTACGAAAACCCGCGCGACGGCTGGGAAGCCTATGAGATGTGCGAAAAGCTCGTCGACGTGGAGGAATATTTCCAGCTCTGGCGCTTCCGGCACATGAAGACCGTGGAGCGGGTGATCGGCTTTCGTGCCGGCACTGGTGGGTCGAGCGGCGTGGGTTTCCTGCGGCGCGCGCTGGAGCTGAGCTTCTTCCCGGAACTCTTCGCGGTGCGCACCGAATTGCGGCAGCGCTGAGCAGGCCGGGTGCTGCGCTCAGTGCGCCGCGCCATCCGGGCGAGTCGATGACGGCACATCGGGCGGCACATGCCGCTGGATGATGCGCTGCAGGCTGCCATCCTGCTTCATCGCAAGGATCGCCGCGCGGAACTTCTCGTACAAGGCATCTCCGATCTGCGCGCGCGACAAGACCACTCCGATTTCGATGGCCGGTGCGCCGACATCCAGCCACTGCAGCACTGCCGCAGGGTAGCTGCGCTTGAGGGTGGGCCATGCCAGATCACGCACGATCGCCGCGTCGGCCCGCCCGATCACCAGCAGCCTGAATGCCGCTTCTTCGTCGGCCGCTTCGAAGACGCGGCCGTTAGCCTGTCGCGCGACCCAGTCGTCGAACGGTGGTCCGTAGCGGTAACTGCGCGTGATCGCGACGGTCAGCGTGTCGTCGGTCAGCACGCTTGAAGGGGTGATCGTGCCGGTGGCCGCACGGCGCACGGCGACGAGGTTGCGTTCTGTCGCATACGGAATGAAGCGGGCAAAGCGCTCGCGTTCCGCGGTCTGGATGCCCGACATGCTCACGTCCAGCGCGCCGGCCTGCAACTGCTGCCAGATGCGCACCCGCGATTCGAAGCGTGGCTCGAAACGGCAGCCGGTGCGCTGAGCCAGTTCATCGACCACGTCGCGATCAATGCCTTGCCAAGTCGCGCCATCGGTGCTGCGGTAGTAGAAGGGCGGTGTCGCGTAGTACGCAACGCTCAGCGGCCGCGTGCAGTCTTGCAATGGGGCGGCCGGCGTCCCCGCTGCGACGATCAACCCAAGCCAAGCCACGATGCGCCGGGCGATACGGGCGCGCAGCATTACGTGGCCGGCGCGCTTGAGCATGGTCAGGCGTCTTCGGTCGGGGCGGGCGGGTCGCCGAGTTGCAATACCGGCGCATCCGCCGGCACGCCGACGCGCTGCATCACATGGCCGACATCCATGCGCAGCAGGTCGCCGATGGCGCGGAAGTCGTCGGGCAGCGCCGGGTCGTCCCAGCCGTTGGCGGAATGCCGTGCGAGGTCGCAGGCCAGCAGCACGGTCCGCACGCGCGGGTTGTCGGTGCGTTGCGGGTCCATGAGCGTGATCAGCAACTCCGGCAGCGAATACTCACGAACCAGCGCCAGTTGCAGATCCGGGATCGCGATGCCCATCGTGCCCTTCTGTGCGGCGCTGCTGCGCATGCCGGGGTTGGCGCGCTGTAGCGCAAAGGCCTGCTGCACCAGATCGGGGGCGAAGCACCAGCAGAGGATTTCGGCGACTTCATGCAACAGCGCGGCGACGGTGATTTCGTCGACGTCGATGTCGTGGCGGTGCAGTGCCCAGTCCCGCGCAAAATAGGCCGCGCGTTTGGCGCGGGTGATTACCTTCAACACACCCAGCAGCGCGCGTGGATGGTTTGCCAGCTGATCTTCGACTGTAGGGATCTCGCCAAAGCGGCGGAAGAAGGGCGTCACGCCGAGCATCATGATCGCGCGTTCGATCGTCGTGATGTCGTGGTTCTGCGTGGTACTGCGGTTGCGCTGCAGATGGATCATGAGCTTGAGCGCCATCAGCGGGTCCTGCAGCACGCAGCCCGCGATCTGGCGCGCGGAGACGTTGTCCTCGTCTTCCTTCAGCGCGTTGAGCTCCAGCGCAGTCCGGCGCAGCACCGGGAATTCGACGCTGCGTAGGTACAGCACATAGCTGTTGAGTTCGGCGAATGGTTTGGTAAGCATGGTCTCCGGCCCGACTGGCGCCATAAGGCAATAACGGCACCCGCACGCCGTGGCTTGAGGGCTCTCAAGTCTGGCGCGCCCGGAGGCCCGATTGCCCCTAATGCCCGGCGTATAATCAGCCGATAACGTCAAATAAATCACGCTACACGCATGCCGGGGGCGCAGGGATGGGGACAGCAATGAAGTCGTTCAAGGCATTCGTCGTTGATCAGGACGCCGATCGCCGCGTCACTGCGGGCTTCCGGACCCTGTCCGAAGATGGGCTCGACAAGGGCGACGTGCTGATCCGCGTCGCCTACTCCAGCATCAACTACAAGGATGCCTTGGCCGCGACCGGCAAGGGCCGCATCATCCGGCGCTTCCCCTGCGTGGGGGGCATCGACCTCGCTGGCGTCGTGGAGCGCAGCGCGGCGCCGCGGTTCAAGCCCGGCGACAAGGTGATCGCGACCAGCTACGACATTGGCGTGGCGCACCACGGCGGCTATGCCGAATACGCGCTGGTGCCCGGCGGTTGGGTGCTGCCGTTGCCGGCCGGCATGGATCTGCGCCAGGCGATGGCGCTTGGCACTGCTGGTTTTACTGCTGCGCTCGGTGTGCAGCGCATGGAAGACAACGGCCTGAAGCCCGAGAATGGCGCGGTGATCGTTACCGGCGCCACCGGCGGCGTTGGCAGCCTCGCGGTGGACATGCTGGCCGGGCGCGGCTACGAGGTGGTGGCGCTGACCGGCAAGGCCGAGCAGGCCGACTGGCTCAAGTCGATCGGTGCCGCCCGCGTGATGCTGCGCAGCGAACTGGATCTCGCGAACATCAAGCCGCTCGACAAGGGCCTGTGGGCCGGCGCGGTCGATAACCTGGGCGGCGATGTGCTGGCCTGGATCGCCAGCACGATGAAGCCCTGGGGTACGATCGCGAGTATCGGCCTTGCGGCCAGCACTGACCTGAACACCACTGTGATGCCCTTCATCCTGCGTGGCGCGAGCCTGCTCGGCATTGATTCCGGATACGCGCCGGCCGCGATCCGCGAGCATGTCTGGGCGCGCTTGGCGACGGACCTGCGGCCACGGCATCTCGACGCATTGACGCGTGAAGTGGCGTTCGATGCACTACCGACTGAATTCGACCGCTTCATCGCCGGCCAGGCACATGGCCGCGTGGTGGTGCGGATTGCTCCCTGAATCGTTTCCGGACTCACCCCCGACATGAGCCAAGCCCCTGAGCAACACGCGACCCAACTGCCTCGTGTGCTGATCGTGGACGATTCGCGCATGGTGCGCGCGTCGCTGATTAAACAGATCCGTGCGAACTTCGAAGTGCGCGAGGAAGCCGACGGTGAAGCCGGCTGGCAGACGCTGCTGCTGGATCCGACGATCGAAGTGGTGATCTCCGACATCGGTATGCCGCGGCTGGACGGCTACGGCCTGCTCGAACGCATCCGCACCTCGCGGCTCGCCCGCATCCACGATCTGCCGGTGATCATCATTTCCGGCGAGGACGAGGAAGAGGCGCGCGTACGCGCCAAGGAAGCCGGCGCAACCGACTTCATCAGCAAGGGCACGCCCACCGTCGAGCTGCTGGCGCGCCTTGAAGCCCTGGTGAAACTGGCGCAAACCCGCCGCGACCTGGAAAAGAGCCGCGAGCAGCTGGTGCGCAACTACCATGGCGATGTGTCGGTGATGGCGATCGAGATCGACCACTACGCCGAACTTGCCGCGCGCTACGGCAACCATGTGGCGCAGCTGATTCATCGCAAGATGTCCAAGCTGCTGTCGGCCAAGGTGCGCAAGGAAGACACCGTCGCCCATCTGGCCGAGGGGCAGTTCGCGATCATCTCGCCGTCGGCCGATCTCGATGCTTGCGGCGCCTTCGCACTGCGCCTGCGCCGCGCGATCGAAACGATCGTGATGACCTACAAGGAAGAGCGCATCCGCATCAGCCTGACGATCGGGCTCGCCACCGCTGGCGGCGATGCGCACATGACGCTCGAATCGCTGATCGCACTGGCCGTGCAGCGGGTGCAGGACGGCAAGCTGATGGGTGGCAACACGGTGGTGTCGGATTCCGGCGAAGTCACGCCGGAGAACGTCGGCCGCTTCAGCCGCCTCGCCGTCAGCGTGGACCATGCACTGACCCAGTTGCGCACCGGCCAGACGGACGAAGTGCGCCGCCGTGTGCGCGAACTGGTCGGCACGATGATGCCGCTGCTCGAATTCATCGATGCGGAGTTCCGCACCGGCATGCCGCTGGGCCTGCTGGCTGAGCGCGCGAACCTGATCAACATCGAGCGCACCGAGATCGGCAACCCGATCCGCACCCATCTCTGAATCGCGCAGGCCGCGGCGCCTGCGTCAGTGCGATGTAAGCTGAACCCCCAAGAATCCCCTGCTTAAAACAGGGGATTTTGTTTTGGTCTTCGGGGGGAGAGCATGACAAGCTACAAGGCATTTCATCGCCGTTCGATCGACGATCGCGACGGTTTCTGGGGCGAACAGGCGAAGCTGATCGATTGGCAGACGCCGCCCGAGACAGTGTGCGATTTTTCGAATCCGCCGTTTGCAAAATGGTTCGCCGGTGGCCGCACCAATCTGTGCCACAACGCGGTGGACCGCCATGCCGCCACGCGGCCGGATGCGGCGGCGCTGATCTACATCTCTACCGAAACCGGTGTCGAGCGCACCTACAGCTTTGCCGAGCTCAAGCGCGAGGTGGAGCGCACCGCGGCGATCCTGCGCGGCCTGGGCGTCGGGCGTGGCGATCGGGTGCTGATCTACATGCCGATGATTGCGGAGGCGGCCTTCGCGATGCTCGCCTGCGCACGTATCGGCGCCATTCACTCGGTGGTGTTCGGGGGCTTCGCGGCGGGCAGCCTCGCCACGCGCATCGACGATGCGAAGCCGAAGCTGATGATCACCGCGGATGCCGGCATGCGCGGCGGCAAGGCGGTGCCTTACAAGCATCTGGTGGATGAAGCCTGCCGGCTGGCGCAAACGCCGCCGGAGCGGGTGCTGATCGTCGACCGTGGCATCGATGTCGGTTTTCCGCGCGTCGAAGGGCGCGATCTGGACTACGCCACGCTGCGTGCGCATCACCTTAACGCCGAGGTGCCGTGCGAGTGGCTGGAATCGTCGGAGCCCTCGTACATCCTCTACACCTCAGGCACCACCGGCAAGCCCAAGGGCGTGCAGCGCGATACCGGCGGCTACGCGGTGGCGCTCGCTGCGTCGATGAAGCACATCTACTGCGGCAACGCGGGCGAAACGATGTTCTCGACCTCGGACATCGGCTGGGTGGTGGGGCACAGCTACATCGTCTACGGCCCGCTGATCGCCGGCATGGCGACGATCATGTTCGAGGGTACGCCGATCAAGCCCGATGCCGGCGTGTGGTGGAGCATCGTCGAGAAGTACAAGGTCAGCGTGATGTTCTCGGCGCCGACCGCGATCCGCGTGCTGAAGAAGCACCCGACCGAGCTGATCCACAAATACGACCTCTCGTCACTGCGCAGTCTGTACCTGGCCGGCGAGCCGCTCGATCAGCCGACGCATGAATGGATCATGGGCGAACTCAAACGCCCGGTGATCGACCACTACTGGCAGACCGAGACCGGCTGGGCGATGTTGTCGGCGATGCCGGGCGTGGAGCAGACGCCGATCAAGTTCGGCTCGCCGAGCTTCCCGGTGTATGGCTACGACCTGCGCATCTTCCGTGAAGACGGCTCGGAAGCCGGCGCGAACGAGAAGGGCGTGGTGGGCGTGGTGCCGCCGCTGCCGCCGGGTTGCCTGACCACTGTGTGGGGCGACGACAAGCGCTTCGTCAGCACCTACTTCTCGCTGTTCAAGGAGCCGCAGGTGTATTCCAGCTTCGACTGGGGCATTCGCGACGAGGACGGCTACTACTTCATCCTTGGCCGTACCGATGACGTGATCAACGTTGCGGGTCATCGCCTCGGTACGCGCGAGATCGAAGAAGCGGTGCAGGCGCATAGCGCGGTCGCGGAAGTGGCCGTGGTGGGTGTGAACGATGCGCTGAAGGGGCAGCTACCGGTGGCCTTCGCGGTGCTCAAGGACCCGACGCGTAGCGACACCGAGGCCAAGCGCGCGGCGCTGGAGGCGGAGGTGATGAAGACGGTGGATGGCCTGCTCGGCGCGATTGCGCGTCCAGGGCGGGTGCATTTCGTCAGTGGTCTGCCCAAGACGCGCTCGGGCAAGATGCTGCGCCGTTCGATCCAGGCGCTGGCGGAAGGGCGCGACCCGGGGGATCTGACGACGATCGACGACCCCAGCACCTTGCAGCAGATTCGCGAAGCGCTCGGCGGCAGCTGACGCAAGCCGCGCAGCAAAGAAAAACGGCCGGGCATTGCCCGGCCGTTTTTCGTTTTGAAAGGCTGCGCCCTACTTCGTCAGCACCGTGACGGCCGTACCTTCGGCGACCACCGTGCCGCTCACCGTGCGCGGCGCCACCGAGGCGTCGGACTTCTCGGCCTTCACCGTCCACGTGCCAGCGGGCAGCGGGTGGGTGTAGTTGTCCGCGGCGTTCTCGATCACGATGGTGTCAGTCACGCCGCAACCGCTGATGGTGTTAACCACCACGCCGTAGCGCGGGCGAGTGGTCGTCACGCAACTGTTGATCGCATCCCATGAGGTGAGGCGCAACGCCGGTGTGGCTTTGCGCAGGTTCACCATCTGCTTGTAGTAGGCAAACACGTCAGCGTTATCGACCTTCCATTGCCAATTGATCTGGTTCACCGAATCCGGCGACTTGTAGCTGTTCTCGTCGCCGCCCTTGGTGCGCAGCAGTTCTTCGCCACCGTGCAGGAAGGGGATGCCCTGGCTGGTCAGCACCACGCCGTTGGCGAAGTCCTGGATGCGACGCAGGTAGCTCGCGTTGGTTACGCCGTTGAGCGTGGCCCAAGCGAGGATCTTGTCGCGCAGGGTCAGGTTGTCGTGCGCCGAGACGTAGTTGATCGACTGTTCCGGGTCCATCGCGAACATCGGATCCCAGGTGTCGATCGTGGTGTTGGCGTCCTTGGTCGCACGGATCGCGCCACGGCTGCCGACCTGGATACGCCAGGTATCCGGATTGGCGTTGAACGCGAAGCAGTCGCCCGCGTTACAGCCACCGTTGTCGTTCTGGCCTTTGATCGCCTCGCGGAACTTGGAGTTGAACACGCCGACATGGCTGTTCCAGATGCGGCCGATCGTGCCCAGGCGCACGCGCTGCGCTTCCTTCGTGTCGGTGGCGTAGCCATTCCACGGTTCGCCGTAGATCAGCAAATTGCGATCCGGGAACTTGGTGTTCAGGTTGTCTGCCCACTTCTGCACTTCGGCGTAGCTGAAGATGCCGATCAGGTCGAAGCGGAAGCCGTCGATGTTGTACTCGCGCGCCCAGTACTCGAGCGAGTCCTGGATCATGCGGCTGACCATCGGCTGGTCGGCGTCGATCGAGTTGCCGGTGCCGGACAGGTCGGTCGCGGTGTAGTACTTGCTGGTGATCGGGTCGAACATCTCCTTCGCGAAGGTGTGGTTGTAGACCACGTCCATCACCACCCGGATGCCTGCCTTGTGGAAGGCGTCCACCATCTGCTTGAACTCTTTGGCGCGGTTCACATAGTCGAACGGCGTCAGCGAGTAACGCTCTTCCGGCACGTTGTAGTTGCGCGGGTCGTAGCCCCAGTTGTAGCAAGCGGTGTCCGTGACCGTCGGGCAGGAGCCGAAGTCATACACCGGCATCAGCTGCACATGCGTAACACCCAGTTCCTTCAGGTGATCCAGACCGGTTTTCACGCCATTGAAAGTGGTGCCAGCCTCGATCATGCCGAGGAACTTGCCCTTGTTGGCGGCCGAAACGCCTGAGTTGGCGCTGATCGTGAAGTCGCGGACATGCGTCTCGTAGATCACCGCATCCTCGCGGTTGGCGAGTGCCGGGCGGGCAGCCCAGCCGGTCGTGAGCGCACTGGTGCTCATGTCCATCACGATGTTGTTGTTCGTGTTGGGCTCGACCATCTTGCCGTAGGGGTCGCGCACCGACACCCCGCCAACGAGGAAGGAGTACTTCTTCAAATGCCAGTTGCCGGGTACCGACACCTGATAGACGTCGGCGTAGCCGTTGAAGTCGGCAACCCGGTTCATCGGGTAGGTGGTGCCGTCGAGCACCAGTTTCACGTCGGTCTTGTCGGGGGACCAGAGCGAGAACACCGTCTTGGTGGTGGACCACTCGGCGCCCAGCGTGCTGGCTTCCGACGCGGGCAGCGTACCGCAGCTGGCAACCGGCGTGGCGGTGATGGCCTTCGTGTCGCTGTAGAAATCGATGGTGTAGCGCTTCGGGCTTGCCACCGCGTAGTCTGCGGTCGGGAATGCCTGCGTCCAGTCGCCGTAGCGGTCGATCTTGAAGCGCGCGCCGCCACCGGAGTCGCCGCCGGCGAAGTACTGGCAGGTCTGGTAGTGGGTGCCGCCAAGCGCGGTCATCGGGGTCTTGCCCCAGGCATTTGCCGTACCGCGGAAGTACCACTCGGCCGGCGCGACCGGCGTGACGATGGCAAGGCTGCTGCTCCATGGCGATACGTTGCCGGCTGCGTCATACGCGGCGACTGCGTAACTGTAGGAGCTCGAAGCGGAGACCGATGTGTCGGTGTAAGCCGCGGTGGTCGTGGTGCCGAGCTGAATGCCGTTGCGCGCGATCTTGTAGCCGGCGACGCCCACGTTGTCGGTCGAAGCGGCCCAGGTCAGCGCAACGTTGTTGTAGGTGACACTGCTGCTGGTCGGCACGCCCGGCGTGGTCGGCGGCTGGGTGTCCGGTGCGCAGCTCGCCACCGGGGTCACGCTGATTGCGTGGGTGTCGCTGTAGAACCTGATCGTGTAGCTCGTGTTTGCGGACACGCCATAGTCGGTGGCGGGGTAGGCCTCTGTCCAGTTGCCGGTACGGTCGATCTTGAAGCGCGGGCCGCCGTTGGCGTCACCGGCGGTGAACTTCTGGCAGGTCTGGTACAGCGTGCCGCCCATGGCGGCCATCGCCGTGGTGCCCCAGGAATTGGGCGTGCCGCGGAAGTACCAGTCTGCGCTGGCTGCGAAGGGCGCCGCGGCTGCGCTGAGCAGCAACAACGTTCCAATGGGTTTCAACACATGTGTCTCCTCGGATGTGCGCCGAACCGGGTGGTGCGGCGTGTGCGGCTATCGGCATTGCGCTTTTGTTCGGGGGGCGCTCAAACGACGGCCGACAATAAAAAAGCGGGGCGATCAAATCGCCCCGCGTGTGCTGCCTGAACTGCCTTAGAACTTGAAGCTGCCGTCAGCGCGCGATGCGGTGCAGGGCGACGTGGTCGTCGTCGTGAACTCGCGGTTGCCGCTGCTGGTGGTCTGGTTGCTTTCCCAGACGGTGGCGCCGGTGCTCGGGTTGTACTTCACGTATTTGTACTGCGTGGCCGCACCAGCAGGCAGATTCACCGTACCGGACCAGGTTGCGTTGGCGCCCGTCCCCTGAATCGTCAGCGCGAACGACGAGGCCGGCGACCAGTTGCCGATTGCCGTCTGGTTGCCTACGACGTACAGGTTCTGGCCGGTGACGGTGTTGGCGTTCGCGATGCTGAACGTGACCGCCACCGAGGTGCAGCCCGTGCCACCGCTCGGCGTCGTCACCGACAGGGCCGGCGAGCTGTAAGCCGAGTTGTTGCCGGCTGCGTCGTAGGCCTGCACCGCGTAGGTGTAGGTGGTGTTGGCGACAGCGGTGTTGTCGGTGTAGCTGGTGCTCGTCGTGGTTCCGATTGCGGTGCCATTGCGGGCAACGCGATAGCCGGTGACGCCGACGTTGTCGGTCGATGCGGTCCAGGTCAGCGGCACGCTCGTTGCCGTGACGGTGCCCTTGGCCACGTTGGTCGGTACGGTCGGCGCTTGGGTGTCAACCGTCGAGCCTGCCTTCCACACGGCGTAGTTCGCGCCCGATGCCACCATCGTCCAGCTGCCCGAGGGTGCCCAGCTGTTCGGGCCGATCTTCATCGCCAGCTGGTAGTTGGTGCCGGTGATGATGGCTGCGTACAAGCCCGTTGCTGCTTGCTGGATCGAGACTGCCGAGGTCGAGGTGACGCCAGCCGCCTTGCGCGCATCAACGAGTGCTTTGATGTCAGCCTTCAGGCCCCAGTTGTAAACGTGCGGGTAGTAGATTGTCGGTACGCCCGGATGGGTCAGGATGTAGGCGTAGCCCTGCATCACCTTGTCGCACGGCACCGGCCAGTGGTTCTGTCCGACCGAGCACGACTCCGACGGGCCGGTGTCGTGGTTATCGACGAAGGTGATCATCTTCATCGGCCACCAGCCGATGCCTCCGGCCGGCTTGCCGCTGCTGTCCTTCAGGCGGTAGTACTCGTTCGCCGACAGTGCCTGGTTGAGCAGGCCCTTGGTCGTGAAGTCGAAGGCGCCGCACTTTCCGCTGGAACCGTCGACATAGTTCATCAGCAGCTGGCGGTGGGCGTCGACGTTGTTGTAGTCGAGGTTGGTCCACACTTCGCCAACGCAGAAGTCGGCGGCCATCGCGTCCTGATACGTGCCGGCGTAGCTGGCACCGTAGCCCTTCGAGTAGTCGAAGCGGATACCGGTGAAGCCGGCGCCTTTGAGGCGCGACGACAGCCAGGTCTTGATGTCGTTCTGGACGAAAGTCTGCGTGTGGTCGATGTCACGCGCAGCGGAGTAGCCGTCGCCGGTGTCGGCGTTGCCGCACTTGCCGGTCCATTCGTCGCTGTTGACCACCGCGCGGCAGTCCCAGGTCGGGTTGGTGAAGTCGGCCCAGCCTGCCGTGCCGACACGGTGGTTGATGACCACGTCGACCACGCTCTTGATGCCTTGTGCGTTCAACGCCGAGGTTGCGGCGGTCAGCGCAGTCTCGGTGCCGTAACTGGAGTTCAGCACGTTGAGCTGGCGCGGCAGGTAGCCTTGCGTCGACGCGGCATCCGAGGGCGGAGGGAACCAGACGTGGGTGACGCCCAGCGTCTTCAGGTCGGCAGCCTTGGATTGCAGGTCGGCATACCAGCTGCCGTTCGCGGAGTTCCAGTGGAAGCCCTGGAACAGGATTGCAGAGCTGGCCTTGTTCTGTTCGGTGGCGGCCTGTGCGGAGGAAAGACAAGCCAATGCACTGCTGACAGCAAGCGCCGTGAGGGCGACGCGGTGATGCACCTTCATGGGTAAGTCTCCTTCGTGTGTGACAAGAGTCCGAACGTCATGCGTCTTGCGCGAGGCACCGGGTGCCGGGGGCGCGCGGCGGACGCTGATGTCGGTCTGGCAATGGGCTGCACGGCGTTGGCGCAGCCTCGTTTAATTCGGGTAAAGGGCGGCGGGGGAGGGGCGTTTGCCTCACCCCCGCGCGGCTGTTTATTGCTTCCAGACGGCGTAGTTGGTGCCGGAGGTCAGCAGCGTCCAGCCGGTGCCCGGCGACCAGCTGTTCGGGCCGATCTTCATCGCGAGCTTGCCGGTGGTACCGGTGATGATCGCGGCGTAAAGACCCGTGGTGGCCTGCTGGATCGCCACGGCAGACGTCGAGGTGACGCCCGCGGCGTTGCGCGCCTGGATCAGCGACTTGATGCCGGCACGCAGCCCCCAGTTGTACACATGGGGGTAGTACACCGTCGGGATGCCCGGGTGGGTCAGGATGTAGGCATAGCCCTGCATCACCGAGCCGGCCGGTACCGGCCAGTGGTTCTGCCCCGTCGTGCTGGTTTCAGACGGGCCGGTGTCGTGGTTGTCGACGAAGGTCACCGACATCTGGCCCCACCAGCCGATTGCACCGGCCGGCTTGCCGGCGCTGTCCTTCAGGCGCCAGTAGTCGTTGTTGTTGAGCACCTGCACGAGCAGGCCGTGCGTAGTGAAGTCGAAGGCCGCGCAGGTGTTGCCGGTGCCGTTGATGTAGTTCATCAACACTTGGCGGTGCGCGTCGACGTTGTTGTAGTCGAGATTGGTCCACACCTCGCCGACGCAGAAATCCGGCGCAAAGGCATCGTGATAGAGCTTCGCGTAGCTCGGCGAATAGCCCTTCGAATAGTCGTAGCGGATGCCGGTGAAACCGTCCGCCTTGAGCTTGGCCATCCAGCTCTTGATGTCGTTCTGTACGAAGGTCTGGCTGTGATCCACGTCGCGTGCCGAGGCGTAGCCATCGCCCGAGTCGGCGTTGCCGCACTTGCCTGTCCATTCGTCGTTGTTGACGACCGCGCGGCAATCCCAGGTCGGGTTCGTGAAGTCGGCCCAGTTGGCGGTGCCTACGCGATGGTTGATCACGATGTCCGCGATCGATTTGATTCCCTGGCCCTTGAGCGCGGCCACCGCGTTCTTCAGGTCAGTCTCGCTGCCGTACTTGTTGCTCAGCACATTGAGCTGACGCGGCAGGTAGCCGTTTGCGTCGGCCGAATCGGTCGCGGGCGGGAACCACACATGGGTGATGCCCAGATCCTTCATGTCTGCCGCCTTGCCGCCCAGCGTCTGCAGCCAGTTCGGCCCGCTGTAGTTGGGCGAGTTCCAGTGGAAGCCCTGCAGCAGGATGGCCTTGCTGGCACCCGCTTGTTGCGTGGCGGCGATGGCTGAGGCGCTGGCGAATGCACTGGTGAGTGCGAGTGCAATGCCCAGTACGCGGAATTGCTTTTGCATCAAAATCTCCTTTGATGTCGATGGTGCTGGCTGCGGCTGCGAGGCGGTCGTGCCCCGTTCTGCGCGCGAGCCAGCGGCTCGGATTGCGCGGCGTTGGCGCAATCTCGTCGTGCATCGCTGCGAGCGAACCAAATTGCGCGCAGCGGGTCGGTAATTCAGAGGTGTCTTGTGGCGGTGGCGCGCAACAGGAAGTGGGCGCCTGGGCTTGGCCGCGTCGCGGCAGCCCGATGCAGATCGCAGGTAGATGGATGTGACGGCCGGTGGACGACCGACAGCGTCGCGCGGTAACGCTCAAGCAACATCGTGTGACTCTCCGACTTGTTGCCGGCCCTGTCTGGTATCCGCACTCACGTCGCGCAGCCGGGCTCTGAGAGCCTGACCCGTGTGTGCAAACAGGGCATCGGGTGACAGCCCTCAATGGAGCCGTCTTTATGGTCTCATTAGTAAATATCGTAAATACAAAAAAAGCAAGTAAATTCCTTTGTCATATTCTGTTGGTGCCGCCGGGGTGGCATGTCGGTGCGGGTGTGCCATTGGCTTTGGGGCGGATAAGATCGAGCCTTCATGTTCCTTGCTTGCCGCGCTGACGGAGACGCATGAGCTTATTCTTCCTGGCTTTGCTGCCTTGGTGTGCCAGCTTGCTCTTGTCGCGGCTGCGCAGCGCAGGTGTAGCGTTCGCGCTGTCGGGCGGCTGTGCGCTCGCACTGCTGGCGCTGCTCGCATCGCTTGCGCCCGGCGTGCTCGCCGGTGCACCAGTGAAGGTGGCGGCCGATTGGCTGCCGGCGCTGGGCGTGTCGGCGACTCTGCGGCTCGATGCGCTGGCGTGGCTGTTCGCAACGCTGGTGTGCGCGATCGGCGCGCTGGTCATGCTGTACGCGCGTTACTACCTCGCCGGCGATGCACGCCTGCCGCGCTTCTATGCGCTGCTCTGCGCCTTCATGGGCGCGATGCTGGGCGTGGTGCTGGCCGGCGATCTGGTGCTGCTGGCGCTGTTCTGGGAACTGACGAGCGTGGCCTCGTTCTTGCTGATCGCGTTCAACGCGCCAGATCGTGGCGCCGTGCGGGGCGCACGGGTGTCCTTGTCCGTCACGGCTTTGGGCGGTGTGGCGCTGATGGCGGGGGTGGTGCTGATTGGCCGGGTGGTCGGCAGTTACGATCTCGATGTGGTACTGCGCAGTGGCGATCTGTTGCGGGCCGATGCCGCGTATCCGTGGATACTTGCCTGCGTGCTGCTCGCGGCATTCACCAAGTCCGCCCAGTTCCCGTTCCAGTTCTGGCTTGCGCGTGCCATGGCGGCACCGACCCCGGTGTCAGCCTACCTTCACTCGGCCACGCTGGTGAAGGCTGGCATCTTCCTGTTGCTGCGCTTCTACCCGGCGCTGGCGGGCACTGAGGCCTGGTTTTTTGCCGTTAGCACCGCCGGCGCAATCACCCTGTTGCTGGGCGGCGTGGCTGCGGTGTTCCAGCATGATCTGAAGGGATTGCTCGCCTATTCGACGATCAGCCACCTCGGGCTGATCACGCTGCTGATCGGCTTCTCGGCGGATAGCGCCATCGTTGCCGCGGTGTTCCATGTAATCAACCATGCCACCTTCAAGGCGTCACTCTTCATGGCGGCCGGTATCGTCGACCACGAATGCGGCACGCGTGATCTGCGCAAGGTGAATGGCCTCTGGCGCTACATGCCGCTGACTGGCGCGCTGGCAATCGTTGCTGCGGGCGCGATGGCAGGGGTGCCCTTGCTCAACGGTTTCCTGTCGAAAGAGATGTTCTTCGGCGAGGCGCTGGCACTTGAAGGCCACGATCTGGTCGCGCTTTTCGCGCCACTGGCCGCCGTGCTGGCCGGTGCGGCGGGCGTGGCCTATTCAGCGCGCTTCGTGCACGACGTGTTCTTCAATGGCGAACCGGTCGGCTTGTCGCGTATTCCGCATGAGCCGCCACGCTGGATGGCGGTTCCTGTCGCGATTCTTGTGGTGATCTGCGTTGCGGTCGGTTTGATGCCCCAGCCCATCGTCGGGCTGCCGCTCGCGGCGGCGGCCAGGGCGGCAATCGGTGGCACCTTGCCCGAGTATTCGCTCGCGTTGTGGCACGGCTTCAATGCTCCGCTGGCAATGAGCGCCTTCGCGCTGCTCGCGGGTATCGCGGCCTACGCTGTTCTGATGCGGGGTCGCTGGCTTCACGGCCAGGCGGACCCGACGCCCACCGGCTACCGAGCCTATGAGCGCGGACTGCTCGCGTTTGCGCGCAGCGGTCGATTGCTGGTTCGGCAGATGCAGGGTGACCGTTTGCGTTTGCAGATGGCGCTGCTCGCAGTTGCCGCGGTGCTGGCGGCGGCGCTGCCGCTGGTCGCCGGCGGATTTTCAGCACACCGGCCGGCACTTTCGGGCGTCACGCTCACGGGGGCCTGGTTGATCTGGGTGGTCGGCACCGTTTTTGCCGTGGCCTCGGTCAGCACGCGGGTGCGGCCGGTTACGGCCTTGCTGTTCCTGGGCGCCGTCGGGCTCGCCGTCTCGATCGCGTTCGCAGGGCTGTCAGCACCGGACTTGGCGCTCACGCAGCTCTTTGTCGAGGTCGCAACCGTGCTGCTGTTGCTGCTGGCACTCGAGCGCTTGCCGGTCGAGGCGCCGCGCGCGCGGCGACTCGGCGCGCGCCTTCGCTACATGGCCCTGGCGCTGCTGGGCGGCGGTGGGGCGGGATGGCTTGCGTGGGAGGCCATGCAGCGTAAGCCAGCAGTGATCTCGGACTTCCATCTTGCTCACGCCGTCGATGGGGCCGGGGGTACCAACGCGGTCAACGTGATCATCGTGGACTTCCGCGGTTTCGACACGCTCGGTGAGATCACGGTGCTGGCGGCGGCCGCCTTGATCGTGTGGGCCTTCCTTGCCCGCGAACGGGCCGGGGTGCTGGGCCGCTTCCGCGGCTCGTTCATGTTGCCACTGGCCGTGCGGCTGTTGATGCCGTGTGTCGGCTTGGTTGCGGCTTACCTTTACCTGCGCGGGCACAACCTGCCGGGTGGCGGGTTTGTCGCGGGTCTGCTGCTTGCGATCGGCCTGGTGCTGGAGGCGCTTGCGCTGGGGTCGTGGCGCTCGCCACATGCGCGGCCGGTACGCTGGCTGGCGTCTGGTTTAGCGATCGCGGCGCTGACTGGCGGTGCCAGTCTTTTGCTGGGCTATCCCTTCCTCACCAGCGCCTTTGGCCACCCGGTGCTGCCCTGGATCGGCGAACTGCCGCTTGCGAGTGCAGCCGCTTTCGATCTGGGGGTCATGGCTGTGGTGGTGGGCGCGACCTTGATGTTGATCCTGGCTTTTGCCTTCGGGCGTGAGGAGTCCGCCGGATGACGCTGGAACTGATGCTCGCTTCGGCCATCGCCGTGCTGGTGGCGTGCGCGTTGTATTGCCTGATGCGTGGTCGCGTGTTCGACATGATCGTCGGCATCACGCTGCTGTCCTACGGCGTAAACCTATTCCTGTTTGCCATGGGGCGCCCCGCACCCGACAAGCCGCCGATCGTCCCGGCGTACGGCGCAGTGACGGTGACTGCGCATGTCGACCCGCTGCCGCAGGCCCTGGTGCTGACGGCGATCGTCATCGGCTTTGCCATGACCGCCCTGGTGGTAGCGCTCGCCATCCAACGCACGCATCGCGGCAGCGATGCCGCGGAGGGCTAGGCACGTGGCATTCATCTCCAGTCCGCATCTGGTGATTGCTCCGGTCGCGCTTCCGCTGGTGTCGGCAATCCTGACACTCATGTTTCCGCGCTTCGGTCGGGGGTTGAGCCTTCTCGGCGCGGTTGCGATTCTTGGTGCCGCGATGGCGCTGGTCGTGCAGTCTGCAGCCGGCAACGACGCCGTCTACCTGCTGGGGAACTGGCAGGCGCCGTACGGTATCGCGCTGCTGTCGGATCGCCTCAGCGCTTGGGCTGTTTTGGCCACGGCATGGGTGTTGTTCGGGGTATTGCTGTTCATCGTGGGCGGCGATCAGGATCGTGGCGCCTATGCGCATCCGCTGTTCCATGTGCTGTGGATGGGTGTCAACGGCGCATTCCTGACGACTGATGTGTTCAATCTGTTCGTGTTCTTCGAAGTCATGCTCGTGGGGTCCTACGGCGTGGCCCTGCTCGGCGCCGGCCCCCGCGAAGCGGGCGCGACCTTGCGTTACGTGGCCATCAACCTTGCTGGCTCTGCGTTGTTCCTGATCGCGGCGGGCCTGCTGTACGGCGTGGCCGGTAGCCTGTCTTTCGCCGATCTTGCTCAGCGCCTGCCAGCACTTCCGGCTGCCGACCAGCCGCTTGCAAGGGTCGGTGTCGGCTTGTTGGCGGTGGTTTTCCTGCTCAAGGCCGCAGCGCTGCCGTTGAGTGCCTGGTTGCCGCAGACCTACGGCCGCATCTCGCCTGTGTCTGCCGCAGCATTTACTTTGCTGACCAAGCTGGGGGCCTACTCGCTCCTGCGGGTCACGAGCCTCTGGGGCAGCGCGCTGGATGAGGGTTCCTTTTCCAATGGGGTGTTGCTTGCCGGCGTTGGCACAATGTTGCTGGCCGGGTTTGGTGCGCTCGCAAGCCTTTCCTTGGCGCAAGTCGCCACCTGGGGCGTGCTCGGATCGAGCGGTTTCTTGCTGATTGTCTTCAATGCCGGATCGTTGCAGACCCTCGCGGCGGGTTTGATGTATCTGCCGGCCAGCGCAGCCAGCGCCAGTGCGTTGTACCTGGTGGCGGATCTCCACGCTCGCGGGCGGCTGGGCAATGCAAAACTCTGGTTGCTGGCCGCGGCACTCTGCGCCGCGGGCTTGCCTCCGGCTGCATCGTTTCTGGCAAAGATCCAGGCGCTGCACGGCCTGCTCGCGTCTCCTGCCCATGTATGGGTGGCGTTCGCGCTCCTGCTGGCCAGCCTGCTGCTGGTGGTTGGTTTTGCGCGCGCCGCTCTGCGGGTGGCCGGGTCCGGTGGCGACCAGGCAAGCGCAGTCGAGCGCATCGCGCTGTGCTGGTTGTGCGGCGGTGTTGTCGCAGTGACCCTTTTCGCCGCACCGACCCAGCGTTACAGCCTGGCCGCGGCGGATGGCATCACGCACGCGGATAGCTATGTCCGCATGGTGCTCGGCACTCAATCCATGAGGGCACAACCATGAAGGCCGGTCGTGTGTCCATCGTGTGGTTCGTCGGGCTCTGGGCGGGTTGGCTGCTGCTGCAGGGCAGTACGTCGACCGGAAACATGCTGCTGGGAGTGCCTTTGGCTTGCTTGGTGGCCTATTGGCTCGGCCCTAAGCGCGTTCAGGGGCCGCGCTTGCGGCTGCTGCCCCTGTTGCGGCTGATTGCGCGTGTTGCTTGGGACATTCCGGCATCGAATCTGTCGGTGGCCTGGCTTGTGTTGGTGCGCCCCGGGCGCCTGCGGCCGGGCTGGGTCAGCGTGCCGCTCGCGCTGCCGAACGATGTGCGCGTGGTCGCCCTGGCCGGCATCGTGTCGCTGACGCCCGGCACCTTGTCGGTCGACTACGACGCCAAGGGTTCGCGGCTTTGCGTACACGCGCTGGATACCGACAACCCGGATGCGGTCGCGCAGGCCATCAAGGCGCGCTATGAATCCCTGCTGCTGGAGCTTTACGCATGACGGCGATCGTTCTGCCCTACGTCGCGCTGACCTATCTGCTGGCCTTGTTGTTGTGCGGCATTCGGCTGCTGCGCGGCCCCGCGGCCCACGACCGTGTGCTTGCGCTCGATACCCTCTACGTGATCGCCTTGGCCTTGATCGCGGTGCTGGGCATCACATCGGGCAATCCATTCAACTTCGAAGGCATGCTCGCCATCGCGATGCTCGGTTTTGTCGGCACGGTGACCGCGGCGCGCTATCTGATCCGTGCAAGAGGGGGTAGAGATGCCGATCTGGGCTGACACCTTGGTCGCGGTACTGCTGGTCCTCGGCGGCGCTGCCGCTCTGGTGGGCGCATGGGGCCTGGCGCGACTTCCAGGCTTCATGCTGCGGCTGCACGCACCGACGAAGGCCGCGACGCTCGGTGCGGGCTGCGCGCTGGCGGCGCTCGCGCTCTACTTTTACTTCATCGACGGTGCGCTCAGCCTGCGCTATCTGATTCCGCTGGGATTTGTGTTCATCACTGCGCCAGTGAGTGCGCACATGCTGGCGCGTGCGTGGCTCGCCTGCGAGAAGCGCGAGCGGCCCTAGCCGTGTTCAGCGGCCGGCCGCTGCATAGGCGCGGGCAATCGATGCCTCCACCACTTCATAGAGCGGACGCATCATCGGCTTCAGATCGCGCCTGATCACCGCTGGCCGCAGGTAAGAAGGCACCCGCTTACCGCGGTGCTCGACAGGCCCCCCGATCTGCCGTATGTCGAAGCCGATCCGCGAGAAATGCATGGCCAGCCGCGGCTCGGTTAGCACGAAGAGGTGCTCGATCCCTTCCCGCAGCGATATCACGACACAGGCGAGGTACAGGCTCACCGGGATGAACGGAAAGCGTGGCGTTGCACCACCCGCGCGAAAGTCGTCATCACTGATCGACACGGGCTTGTCCTGTTCGTCCTTCCGGCGTCGGAAATCCGATACCACGGCCAGTCGCGACACCTCGGCAATCGCTGATCGTGGTAGCGCAGCCGGATCAATCACCGACCGGTCGAGCGTGGTGGCACAGTACTTCTCGAACGGCAGCGGTGCGCCCGGGTCGTCCGGTTTGGCGAGGATCATCCGCGTGCAGCCGACTGGTCGTGCGTTATCGCCCCGCGTGCGCAACACGCAGTGGAGCGAATGCTCATCGTAGTCGTCGGTTTCTTCGCGGTTCGCCCGCTCGTCCTCGAAATGCAGATCCTTGCAGTACACCTCGTGGCGTACGAAGAACGCCTCATGCCGTACCGCCTCATCCAGTGCCGGCACGATCTCGAAGTACTTGCTGAAGCTATCACCCAGGTTGCCAGGAACCAGTTCGGCTGACATTTTTGTCTCCGTGCCTG
Source organism: Niveibacterium sp. (assembly GCF_041909475.1). Taxonomy (NCBI): domain Bacteria; kingdom Pseudomonadati; phylum Pseudomonadota; class Betaproteobacteria; order Rhodocyclales; family Rhodocyclaceae; genus Niveibacterium; species Niveibacterium sp. The sequence continues at coordinate 213,666 of NZ_JAYRDJ010000003.1, forward strand.
CGGAAGCACCGTTGTGTCACAGATCGAGCGCGTTGTTTCATTGCCCCTGTACCGTAGGGCTATGATGACGTGAGCGTCTATGTGCTTGCTGGCCTGCAGGGCCAACTACTTGAGGAGCATCAGAAATGACTCAAAGTATGGCGTCAGGTTTTGATTACGACAACGCGTTCTCGCGCAATCTGGGGTGGACGACCGAGGCCGAGCAGGCTCGACTGCGCAATGCGCGCGTTGCCGTTGCGGGTCTGGGGGGGGTCGGTGGCTTCCATGTCACGACGCTCGCGCGCTTGGGCGTCGGCAAGTTTTCGGTCGCTGATTTCGATGCCTTCGACTACCCCAACTTCAATCGTCAGGCGGGCGCAATGGTCAGCACCGTGGGCCGGCAGAAGTCTGATGTCATTACCGCCATGACGAAAGACATCAACCCCGAGGCGGACATTCGCGTGTTTCCGAAAGGGATTGATGAGTCCAACATCGAGGCTTTCCTGGACGGCGCCTCCGTCTACGTCGATGGCCTGGACTTCTTCGCATTCAAGGCGCGGCAGCTTGCGTTCGCGACCTGTCATCGACTGGGCATTCCCGCGGTAACCGCTGCACCGCTGGGGATGGGCACCTCGGTGCTGGTTTTTCTGCCGGGCGGCATGAGCTTTGAAGACTACTTCGGCTTCGAGGGGCGCTCCGACACCGAAAAAGCGCTGCGCTTTCTCGTCGGGCTTGCGCCCCGTCGCTTGCACAACGCCTATCTGGTCGAGCCGAACCGCATCAGTCTGAAGGACCGCAAGGGGCCCTCCACCGTGATGGGCTGCATGCTGTGTGCTGGCGCGGCGGCGACTGAAACACTCAAGCTCATCCTGGATCGTGGTGCTGTGCGCGGCGCGCCTTGGGGCTATCACTTCGATGCCTACACCAACCGCATGGTTCGCACCTGGCGCCCCGGCGGGCACCGTAATCCCCTGCAGCGACTTGCCATCAGCATCGGCGCCCGCATGCTTGCGAAGACGCTTTAGGTCATCTTCAGCGAGGTGTCGACAGGTCTTACAGCCGTCGTCTCCGGGTGGGTCTGGTAGTGGCGAAGTTGTCAGTGTTGTTCGTATAAGCGACTGATAAATAGAGTAAAAATTCCGCCAACAAAAACGTGGCACATCGGTTGCTTATAAGTCTTCGACGGGCGAACTGGCCCCGATCGATAGAGATAATTGAAAGGAAGCAACCGTGAAACTGACCAAGCTCTCAAAGATTGCTGCGTCGTTGGTGCTCGTCGGTGCGGCTGCGCAAGCGGTCGCGGGCCCGGTGTACATCAACCGTGGTGCAAGCATCTTCGGTGACGGCAAGACTGGCGAAATTACCCAACTCGGCCTGACGGGTAGCCTTGCTACCTCGATCTACGAGCCCGTGGTTCCTGGTGGCCCGGTTGGCCCTGGCGCCAAGATTTACGACACCAACATCAAGTCGATCCTCAATAGTTTCGGCGTGATTGGCAACACCACAGGTGCGTCGATCAACGGTACGCCTGGCGTAAATATCAAGGACACAGCATCGTCCGGTCAGCGCAATATTGATGCGCTGAACCCGCTCGATCCGCTGACCGACGATACCGAAGGCTTTAACACCCCGGGTGGTTGGGGTATGAGCTTCAACTACTACTTCACCGGTGGTATCAGCGCTGCGGGTACGCCGTATTTCGACGGCGGTTATTTCGATCTGTTCTATGTCAGCGGCGACGCCAACAACGGCAAGCAGCTTCTGCATATGAACGTCAATAACTCCGATATCGCTGCTGCGAACCTGGACATCTTGGGTACCTTCACGTTCGATTTCAATGGTGATGGCGATATCACCGATGCGAACGAGACTGCAGATCCGTTCGTGGCCGGTTTCTGGAACGACATCCTGTCGGGCAAGACCTTTGCCGAGGTTGAAGGCGATAGCGGAATTCTGTCGTGGTCGCTCGACACTAACGTTGATCCGCCGATCCCGACGCCGTCGCAACTTCGCGCCTTCGTTGGTGCCGACGGCAAAACCCGCTATGTCCGCCAGTCGCAGCTCGACTCGTCGATCGACTTCGAAGTGCCGGAGCCGGGTACTCTGTCCCTGCTGGGTCTGAGCATGCTCGGACTTGCTGCCGGCGCACGTCGGAAGATGAAGTAAGCGATTCTGCTTCAAGCAAGGCGGAACGGCCCGAAAGGGCCGTTCCGCTTTTTTGTTGTTGGCAAACTTGAACCGTGTCATTTTTGGCGCCCGCTCGGGCGGCGCTCGCGTACCATCATCCGGGCGTTTAGGCGTTTGTACTCGTTAATTGGGGGGTCGTCATGACTCGCGTTTCTTTTGCCAAGGGCACTTGGCTCGCATTGGTCTCCGCTGCTTTCCTGTTTCTCGGAGGGTGTGCTACGCAGTACCCGCCCGCGCCGAGCGGCGCTGTTGCCGCCGACTACAACTACCTGATCGGCGCAGGGGACATGTTGAGCATCGTCGTTTGGCGCAATCCAGAACTCTCGATGGGGGTGCCTGTGCGTCCGGATGGCAAGATCACCACGCCCTTGGTTGAGGATTTGCCGGCAATGGGCAAGGACCCCTCGACCTTGGCCCGCGACATTGAGAAGCAACTTGCCAAGTACATCCGCGATCCCATCGTTACTGTTGTCGTGACCGGATTCGTTGGTCCATACAGCGAGCAGATCCGCGTCGTTGGTGAGGCGGCCAAGCCGCAGATTCTTCCGTACAAACAGAAGATGAGTCTGTTGGATGTAATGATTGCCGTCGGTGGCATCACTGATTTCGCAGACGGCAACAAAGCAAGCATTCTGCGGACCGCAGAGGGCGGCAAGCAGTACAGCGTTCGTCTCAAGGATCTGCTCAAGCGGGGTGACGTTTCCGCAAACGTGGATATGCGCCCGGGCGATGTTCTGATCATTCCGCAGGGCTGGTTCTAAGCGCGTCTCGCCTCAATTCGACAGGTCGTAAAAATTGGAAGAACTTCTCGCAAGTGCAATTGCGCACGCCCGCGGAATGTGGCGTTACCGCTGGTGGGGCTTGCTCGCGGCCTGGATCGGCGGCGTGGTGCTGGCCGTAGTGGTCATGCTGATCCCCGATAAATATGAGGCGCGCGCGCGAGTGTTCGTCGACACCCAATCGGTTCTAAAGCCGTTGATGCAGGGGCTTGCTGTGCCGACGAATGTCGAACAGCAGGTGACGATCCTGAGCCGGACATTGATCAGCCGGCCGAATGTCGAAAAACTCATCCGGATGGCGGACCTTGATCTTGATGTGAAGACTCGCGAGCAGCGTGAGGTGCTGATCGATGATCTGATCAAGCGTCTCACGGTTACAGGCGCGGGGCGTGACGACCTATTCGTGCTGACGTTCAAGGATACGAACCCGGAGCGCGCCAAGCGTGTGGTCCAGGCGTTGGTTTCGATCTTTGTTGAGTCCGGTTTGGGCGACAAGCGCAAAGATTCGGACGAGGCGCGGCGCTTCATCGAAGAGCAAATCAAGAGTTATGAGACGAAGTTGGCTGACGCGGAGAATCGTCTGAAGGAATTCAAGCTCAAGAACCTGGCGCTGTTTGGAGACTCAGGCAAGGACGCGGTGTCACAGATCGGCGAGCTGACAGCGAAGCTCAATCAGGCAAAACTCGAACTGCGTGAAGTGGAAAATTCCCGTGACGCGCTGAAGCGGCAGTTGGTGGGTGAAGACCCAGTGTTCTTGCCCGACAGCGGTCAGGCGTCCGCTGGTAGCGTGTCGATTCCAGAAATCGATGGTCGTATCGACGCCATGAAGAAGCAGCTGGACGCGCTGCTTCAGCGCTACACCGACCAGCATCCGGACGTCGTTGGAACACGCCGGGTCATTGAACAACTCGAGGCGCAGAAAAAGCAGGAAGTCGAATCCCGGCGCAAGAGTGGTGGGATGTCGGGCTCGCTCGGCACAAACCCGGTTTACCAGCAGCTCAAACTTTCTCTGAGCGAATCGGAAGCTAATGTCGCGTCGCTGAAGACGCGGGTCGCCGAATATGAGGCGCGCTTGGGCGCCATGCGGGGGTCGCAGCGGATGCTGCCGGAGATGGAGGCAGAGTTCGCCCAGCTCAACCGTGACTACGAGATCAACAAGAAGAACTACGAGAGTTTGGTATCGCGCCGTGAGGCCGCCAACATGTCCGTTGAAATGGATGCATCTTCCGGTGTGGCGGAGTTCCGCTTGATTGACCCGCCCTCGGTGCCGAGCAAGCCCGCGGCCCCAAATCGTGCGTTGCTGATGCCTGCATCGGGTTTGGTGTCGCTTGCGATTGGGCTGCTTGTCGCCTTCCTGGTGTTCCAGGTTCGACCCGTGTTCTTTGATGGGCGAGCGTTGCGCGAGGTGTCCGGGCTGCCGGTGCTTGGCGTCGTTACGCTGATCGAGACGCCAGTCAGGACTAAACGAGAGCGGATGCAGTCGATCTACTTTGCCGGAGGGCTGCTGTCCCTCGTCGGTGTATTCGCGTTGATGACGGCCGTCTTGGCGCTTCGGGCATTCGGTCTGTAAAGGGGCGACTGTGAGCATCATTGAAAAAGCAGTCGAGCGCCTGGACCAACTCAAGCGCGCCGGTCTGGATGTTGGGAGCGACGCCGTTGCGCAACCGACGCAAACGGGGGCGCCGGCTACCGCTGTACAGGTCAAGCGCGCACCCGTTGACGCGTCGCCGCTGTCCGCGCCGGAGACCGATACGACACGTGAGCGGCGTACTGTTAACATTGACCTTGATCGGCTGGGTGCGCTCGGGTTTGTTTCGCCGACGACGCCGAACAGTCCGATCGCAGAACAGTACCGGATCATCAAACGTCCGGTCTTGCGCAACGCCCAAGGTAAGGGGGCTGCGCCCATCGAGAACGGCAACCTGATCATGGTGACGAGTTCGATGCCGGGCGAGGGCAAGAGTTTTTCTGCGATCAATCTGGCCATCTCCATGGCGATGGAGCTTGACCATACGGTCCTACTTGTTGACGCAGACGTCTCCAAGCCTTCGGTGCTGGCTGCGCTGGGTTTGCCTGTCTCGTCAGGGATGATGGACGTGCTTCAGGGGCATGAGGCGTCGATCGGCGACGTGATGCTTCACACGAACATCGCCAAACTGTCCATCCTTCCCGCAGGTCGTCCTCAACCGCGCGCAACTGAAATGCTTGCGAGCGACGCCATGAATGGCCTGCTGGACGAGCTGGCAACGCGCTACACCGATCGCATCGTGATCTTCGACTCGCCCCCAGTGCTGGTTACTACGGAGGCGCGTGCGCTTGCTACGCACATGGGCCAGGTGATCATGGTGGTGGAGTCCGAACGCAGCACGCACGCGATGGTCAAGCAGTCGCTGGCGGCACTGGAGGCTTGCCCGGTCAAATTGATGTTGCTGAACAAAGTGCGTCAGCAATCGTCGGCTGGCCATTACGGCGTCTACGGCTATGGATACGGTTATGGCTACGGCAAGAATGAGGCTGGCTCGTAAGCCATCTCCGGTTTGCGTACTGGCTGCCTGTTTGGGGGTTATCCCGGCTGTCGCTCAGGCGGACTACGCGTCCACCGGTCTTTTCAACGGGGCGGCTTCGCAGGCAACAGGCTTCGCGGCGGAGGGGCCGTCCAGTAACTGGCGGATTGAACCGACGCTCGGCGTGGGCTTGACCTGGTCGGATAACGTTCGTTTGTCGGCGGAAGGCAAGCACGTCGGTGATTGGTCCTTGCGCGTGGAGCCCGGATTTGCGACCAGTGGCCGCACCAGCCGCTCCTACGGGTCGTTCCGCGCCAGCGTCAACGCGAACGTCTATGCGAACGAGGATTCGTTGAATCGAACGAACCTCAATATGTTCGGTACTGGCACGGTCGATCTGTATGAGCGCAAGTTGATGCTCGATGCGAGCGCGAGCGCAAGCCAGGAACAGATCACGACACTTGGTGCGCCGGCCGGCGGGGCAGCCTACAACCCGAACAATGCGACGCAACTCACGATGTTTTCGCTGAGTCCGTATTTCCGCTGGCAATGGGGGGCCCGTGAAACCGGCGAGGTTCGTTATCGGGCAACCTTGAGTGATTCGTCGAACAGTTTCCTCAACAACAACCTGCGGCAGGATGTGAATCTCATGGTCGGCAACGGTGCCAGCCCTGATCCGCTTGGTTGGTATCTGACCGGCAACCATTCGGTGATCAAGTACGACACGGCCAACGATTCGAAAACATCGGACGCGCGCCTCTATGGTGTCTACGCAGTTGACTCGATGTTCAAGCTTCGTGCCGATGTGGGCTATGAACGAAACAACTTTGCGGCGTTCGGCGGCGAAGAGCAGCAGATCTACGGTGGCGGTTTTGAGTGGACACCGTCGCCGCGGACGCGGCTGGCAGGCATGACCGAGAAGCGCTTTTTCGGTAACGGCTATAACTACGAGTTCACCTGGCGTGGGCCACTTAGTTCGATCTCGGCCAGTTTTGTGCGGGATGTGACGACCACGTCCTCAACACTGAGTAGTGTGCAGTTGCTCGGCTTGATGATTGCCTATGCCGAGGCAGGTACCAAAGCGCCGGACGGTGGCAAGGGCGCAGCGAAGACTTGGGCCGATCGCGGTTTGCCCTCTCTGTACGAGATTCTCTCCGGCGCCACCTTTGTCACTCGCAGTTACTACCTGGAAAAGCGTGCTCAGGTGAGCGGCGGGCTGACCGGCGCTCGTAACGGTGCTGTGCTGTCCTTGACTTACACCGATCGGCGTCGCTTGGTTGATCCGGCGCTGCTTGTGCCGGGGGATCAGTTGGCGAATTTCGATGTTGTGGAGGACATTGGAGGAACCCTGGTGCTCAACCATCGCCTTACTCCGATCAGCAATCTGACTGCGCTGCTTGGGGCGAGCCGTTCGAATGGCGAGGCTTTGGGGCTCAGCACGACGACCCGGCGTCGGGATGCGTCATTGACCGGCAGCACGTCATTTGGGCAAGGCATCATTGGTTCGCTGAGCTACCGATACCAGGCGAGCCGAGGCGCGAGCAGCTACGACGAGAATTCGGTGGCTGCAACGCTCGGCATGCGTTTCTGAGGTTCTATGTACGAGTCTTTTTACGGTTTCACTTCGAAGCCGTTCCAACTCAATCCAGATCCGTCGTTCTACTACGGCAGCCGTGGTCATCGCCGGGCGATGGCCTATCTCGAGTACGGCTTGCATCAGAGCGAAGGCTTCATCGTGATTACCGGCGATGTCGGTGCCGGTAAGACGACGCTCGTTCGAAGCCTGTTGCAGCGGCTTGACTCCAGCAAGGTTGTCGCAGCCCATCTGGTGAGTACGCAGATCGATGCGGACGACATCCTTCGTCTGGTCGCAGCGGCGTTCGGACTGCCCGCCAAGAACGTCGAGAAGGCGGACTTGCTGCTGCAACTCGAGACGTTCCTCGTCAAGCTCACCGCCGCCGGCAAGCGCGCACTGCTGATTGTCGATGAGGCGCAGAACCTTACGCCGCGCGCCGTCGAAGAACTCCGCATGCTCTCCAACTTTCAGTTGGAAGACCATGCTTTGCTGCAGAGTTTTCTTGTCGGGCAGCCTGAGTTTCGCCAGACGATGCAGAGCGAACACATGCAGCAGTTGAGGCAGCGTGTGATCGCGTCCTACCACCTCGGGCCGCTGGATCTTGCGGAAACGCGTGCATACGTCGAACACCGCTTGGGCTGTGTTGGATGGAAAGGGGACCCACGGATCGAGGCGAGCGCCTTCGATGTAATTCATGCTGCGTCAGGTGGCATTCCCCGGCGGATCAATACGTTGTGCGATCGCGTTTTGTTGGCGGGCTTTCTGTCTGAAAGGCACGGCGTGAGCGCCAGCGACGTCGACAACGTCGTGACCGAGATGCGTGAAGAGGCCGGTCCGGAACGCGCCATCACCCCACTGACAGCGATGCCCGGGCTGGATAGCTCGACGCTCTCGCGCCTGCTGGCCGACCCTGCGGCGGCACGGCGTCTGGCGGAAGTCGCAGCGGGTTATCAAGCTTCGCGTCTCGAATCGCGGGTTGAGCAGCTGGAGCAGGTTGTTTGTGCCCTGCTGGGGCTGGGCAACCCCGCCGCCGATACCAATGACCAGGACAAGGAACGCCGGCATGCCGGATGAAGGAGCCCGGATGAAACCGGTGATTTGCGTCGTGGGCGCACGCCCCAATTACATGAAGATGGCCCCGATCGTCAAAGCGTTCGCGGCGCACCAACCGCCCGTGCCGTATCTGCTTGTCCATACCGGTCAGCACTACGACCATGCGATGAACGCGAAGCTGTTTGGTGATCTGAAGTTACCGGACCCCGATGTGAACCTCGAGGTGGGCTCTGCATCGCACGCCGTTCAGACTGCAGAGATCATGAAACGCTTCGAGCCCATCATTGACGAGCACGGTGCTTCTGCCGTGCTGGTCGTCGGTGACGTGAACTCGACCATCGCCTGTGCCCTCGTCGCGACGAAGAAGAGCATTCCAGTCGTCCATGTAGAGGCCGGATTGCGCAGTTTCGATCGCGGTATGCCGGAGGAAATCAATCGGGTGCTGACCGACCAGATCGCTGATCTGCTCTACACCACCGAGGCGGGCGCTACGGCCAACCTGGCGCGTGAGGGGATTGCCGAGTCGCGTGTCCAGTTTGTCGGCAACGTGATGATTGATTCGCTGCGGGCGAATCTCGCGCAGGCGGTGCCGGTCGAGCAGACGCTCAAAGCGGCCGGGCATTCCGGCGACGCGCTGAGTTCGCCGAACGGTTTTGCGCTTGTGACCTTGCATCGTCCTTCCAACGTGGATGATCCGGATACCTTGAGCGGGCTCGTCGACACCTTGTGCGAAGCGAGCGAGCGTTTGCCCATCGCGTTTGCGGTGCATCCGCGCACGCGTAGCAATCTGGAGCGCTTCGGATTGTTTGCTCGTCTTGCCGCTGCGCGCATCGTGCAACTGCCACCGCAGGGCTATCTCGAAATGCTGGGCCTGATGTCGGCCGCACGGGTTGTGATGACGGATTCGGGCGGCATTCAGGAAGAGACCACTGCACTTGGCGTGCCTTGCCTCACTTTGCGCGAGAACACCGAACGCCCGATTACGGTTGATGAGGGCACCAATACGCTGGTGGGGCGCGACCACGCTGCGATCATCCACGCGCTGGATCAGATCCTTATTGGCGGCGGCAAGGCAGGGCGTTCTCCGGCCTTGTGGGATGGCCGCGCCGCAGAGCGCATCGCGGCGCATCTGCATGCATGGCTCGCTGCTCGTGGCCAATGACGGGGCTGCCATGAAGTCCGCAGTGAAGAACGCGCTGACGATCGACGTGGAAGACTACTTCCAGGTTTCCGCGTTGGCGTCGCACTTCCCTCGCGCGCAGTGGGATGCCGTGCCGTGCCGGGTTGAGGCGAACGTTGATCGGATACTCAGCTTGTTGCATGAGTACGGCGCGAAGGCGACTTTCTTCACGCTCGGGTGGGTGGCCGAACGATATCCGAAGCTGGTGCGTTTGATTGTCATGGAAGGGCATGAACTTGCCAGCCATGGTTATGGCCATGAGCGCGCGAGTGCGCAGACACCGGAAGCCTTTCGCGCGGATGTATCGCTGGCCAAGGCGGTGCTTGAAGACATCGCAGGGGTCGAGATTCGTGGCTACCGTGCGCCGAGTTTTTCGGTGGGTACAAAGAACTTGTGGGCTCATGACGTACTGAGGGAGACCGGGCACGTATACAGCTCCAGCGTGTACCCGATCGCGCACGACCACTACGGCATGCCAGACGCGCCGCGGTTTCCCTACTACCTGACGAACGGCTTGCTTGAAATTCCGGTGACGACGGTGCGATGGGCGGGGCGTAACTGGCCCGCAGGCGGCGGCGGGTATTTCCGGCTGCTGCCGTATCCGGTATCGCGCTGGTCCTTGCGGCGGGTAAACGGTTTGGACAAGCGTTCTGCGATCTTCTACTTCCATCCCTGGGAGATTGATCCCGCCCAGCCACGTGTTGACGCGGCGGATGCGCGGACGAAGTTCCGTCATTACGTGAACCTCGAACACATGGAAGGTCGGCTGCGCCGATTGCTGGGCGATTTCAACTGGGATCGCGCTGATCAAGTATTCCTGCCCAAGGCCTGATTGATGATGAGAGACTTTGTGGCTGAGCCGGTCGTTGTTCGGCGACTGGTGTCGACGGATCGTGCGCGTTGGGACGCCTTTGTGCGTGCCTCTCCGTCAGCGAGCTTCTTTCACCTGTCTGCGTGGCAAGGGCTGATAGAGACTCATCAGGGGCACGACACCTACTTCCTTATGGCCGAGCGCGGCGGCGAGATTGTTGGCGTGCTGCCGCTTGCCGAGGTGAAGAGCCGACTGTTCGGTCACTCCCTGGCGTCGCTTCCATTCTGTGTTTACGGCGGTGTTGCGAGTGAAGATCCTGCAGCAATAGCGGCACTTGAATTGGAGGCCGATCGCATTGCGCAGCGTCTGGGTGTCGCGCATCTCGAGTACCGCAACGTGCTCCCGCGCCATACCGACTGGCCCAACCAGGATCTGTATGTGACCTTCCGCAAGCGGCTGGAGGCGGATGACGAGGCCAATATGGCGGCGATTCCGCGCAAGCAGCGAGCGATGGTGCGGAAAGGCATCAAGAATGGCTTGATCGCAAGCCGTGACGCCGACGTGGATCGCTTTTTCTCGGTGTATGCCGATAACGTCCGTCGTCACGGCACGCCAGCGATGTCGCACCGTTGGTTTGCTGCGTTGATGGACGCCTTCGGCGACGATTGCGAAGTCATGACCGTGACGACGGCCGACGGGGCGTCACTGTCGAGCGTGCTGAGCTTCTACTTCCGCGACGAGATCCTGCCGTACTACGCAGGTGACCTGCCGGCTGCGCGCGATCTGGCGGCGAACGATTTCAAATACTGGTCACTGATGCAACGCGCACTCGAACGCGACTGCAAAGTGTTCGACTACGGCCGCAGCAAGGTTGGCACCGGGCCCTATGCGTTCAAGAAGAACTGGGGTTTCGAGCCGACGCCGCTGGCCTATGAATATCGCTTGTTCAAGCGTGACAGCATTCCGCAAAACAATCCTATGAACCCGAAGTACCGCGCGTTCATTGCGCTCTGGCAGCGGTTGCCATTGGCAGTGGCCAATCGGCTTGGGCCGATGATTGTCCGTAACCTCGGCTGACGGGCATCGATGCAGAAACCGCCACTGCTCTATCTTGTGCACCGGATACCGTATCCACCCAACAAGGGGGACAAGGTTCGGTCGTTCAATCTGTTGAAGTACTTCGCCCAACACTATCGAGTGTATCTGGGAGCTTTCATTGATGACCCGGCCGATGCCCAGCATGTTGCTGCGCTGTCCGAATGGTGTGAAGGCGTGCACTGCGAACCCATCTCTCCACGGTGGGCGCGGCTCGCGAGCCTGCGTGGGCTCGTGACGGGAGAGGCGCTGACACTTGCGTACTACCGTCAGTCGTCGATGCTGAGTTGGGTGAAAGCAACAGTTGCCGAGCACAGGATTCGTGACGCTGCGGTGTTCTGCTCGGCGATGATGCAGTACATCGAAGCTGTACCGGGGCTCAACACCCTTGCGGACTACTGCGACGTCGACTCGGCAAAATGGACGCAGTACGCAGAGGCGCACCGCGGGCCGATGGCTTGGCTGTATCGTCGCGAGGGGCGCAAGTTACTGGCGTACGAGCGCCATGCAGCGGAAGTGGCGCGAGCGGTGACGTTTGTCTCGGAGGCGGAGGCCGACCTGTTCCGTACTCGGGCGCCGGAGGTGGCGGCTCGGGTGCTTGCCGTCAGCAATGGCGTCAATGCCGCTTACTTTTCACCGGAACACGATTTGCAGTCGCCATATCCAGAATCCGGACCGAATATCGTGTTCACCGGTGCGATGGATTACTGGCCGAACATCGATGCTGTCCGCTGGTTTGTGCGTGAAGCTTGGCCTGCAGTTGCTGCAATGGATAGGCGGGCACAGTTCTGGATTGTTGGCATGAACCCATCCCCTGAAGTGCAGGCGCTGGCAGCCGATACGCGGATTCATGTTACTGGTACGGTGCCTGACGTTCGCCCGTATTTGCGAGATGCGGCGGCCGTTGTTGCACCGCTGAGGGTTGCGCGGGGCGTCCAGAACAAGGTGCTCGAGGCAATGGCGATGGGGCGGCCGGTTATTGTGTCCAACGACGCCGCGACCGGGATCAACGCCGTCGACGGGCAGGATTTCTTGATCGCCAGGACGGGGTCGGAGTACGTCGATGCGATCAAGTCGCTGTTGGCAGATGCTGACCGCGCCCATCAAATCGGTACGGCCGCGCGCCGCTGTGTGCTCGATCACTACAGCTGGGATGCGCATCTCGCACAACTTGACGTCTTCATGCTGGGAGCGTCACAGGCATGAGCGCATCGGCTTTCGCGAACGACTCTGAAAAAACGCAGGGGCTCAGGATCGTTGGGTCAGGCCTTGCCGCCTTTCTGCTCGTGGTGGCGGTCTTTTGGCCGACGGCAGTCGAGATGGCGTCGATCTGGTGGCGTTCCGAAACTTTCGCCCACGGACTTGTGGTGCTACCGATTTCGGTCTGGCTGCTGTGGGGCATGCACGACGACATGGTTCGCCAGCCCTTGCGACCGGCGCCGCTTGCGCTGCTTGCACTGGCAATTGCCGGCCTCGTCTGGCTGGTCGGCGAGAGCGCAAGTGTTGCTGCGGTGACGCACTTTGCGCTGGTGGCGATGGTCTGTTCCGCCGTCTGGTTTGTGTGGGGACATGCACTGACATGGACTGCGATCTTTCCGCTCGCCTTCCTGTTCTTCGGTGTGCCGTTCGGCGAGTTCCTGATCCCTACGCTGATGAATCACACCGCCGACTTCACGGTCGCCGCCTTGCGTGTGACTGGCGTGCCGGTATTCCGGGAAGGCAACAGTTTCGTGATTCCGAGCGGTGCCTGGTCCGTCGTTGAGGCCTGCAGCGGGATTCGCTATCTGATCGCGTCGATCATGGTTGGCGTACTGTTCGCATGGCTCAACTACAGGTCGTTGCGTCGGCGCCTGCTGTTCATCCTCGCTGCGACTGCGGTACCCCTGGTTGCAAACTGGCTGCGCGCCTACCTGATCGTCATGCTGGGCCATCTCTCGGGCAACAAGATCGCGACGGGCGTTGACCACCTGATCTATGGCTGGCTGTTCTTTGGTGTGGTCATCGTTGCCTTGTTCTGGGTCGGCTCGTTCTGGCGCGAGGGCGATGCGCCTGAGGCGGACGCTCCTTCGTCGAACGAAGCTGTGCGAGGCGCTGACGCCGCGTCGCTACCGAAACTGTTGGGCTGCTGCGTCGCCATGCTCATGGTTCTGCTGGTCTGGCGCCCGCTCGAAGCCTGGCTGGCGGCTACACCGGGCGCTGCGGTCTACACGCTCGAGGCGCCTCACCCGGCTGCGGGCTGGGTGGCGACCGCAGAAGCGCCGGTTGCCGGCTGGCAGCCGACCTATGTTGGCGACCGCGCGCGTCTCGTGCGGACCTACCGCCAGGGCGCCGATACGGTGACACTCTTCATCGCCTATTACGCGAGCCAGACGCCGGGGCATGAACTGGTGCAGTGGGACAATCGCTTCGTCACCGCTGAAGACAAGCGCTGGCGTTACGGCGGCGAGCAGCTTGATCGCTTCTCGAACGGCTATGAGCTGTTACGCACGCAATTGCTCGGCGAACCGGATCGCGTCGATGTGTGGTCCTGGCTCTGGCTCGGCGACAGCGTGACGGCCGACCCCAAGCGCGCTAAGTTGGCCCTCGTGGCCGATCGCTTTGCGCATCGGCCGGACGACTCGGCGGCAGTGATTGTCGTTGCGCGAAGGGGCGATGGGGCGACGGACCCGCGCACGCTGGTCGAACGTTTCGTGCTGGCTCACCAGGCCGAAATCGAGCGCGTGTTGCGCGCGACTCCGCGCAACTGATGCCACCGCTGATCGCACATATCGTCTTCAGCTTTCGCGTCGGCGGGCTGGAGAACGGGATGGTCAACCTGATCAACCGCTTGCCTGCAAATCAGTTCCGCCACGCCATCGTTTCGCTGACTGACGTCGATCCTGCATTCGTCGCACGGATCGCGCGCCCCGATCTGCAGATCATCGAATTGCACAAGAAGCCGGGCCCCGGCGCAGCGTTGTTTCCGCAAATGTTCCGGACCTTGCGCGTGCTGCGGCCTGCCATCGTCCATACACGCAATCTGGCCGCACTGGAAATGGCGGTGCCGGCCTGGGCGGCAGGTGTTCCGGTGCGAATTCATGGCGAACACGGCCGCGACGTGGATGATCCGCACGGTGATCGTGCAAAGCCGCGCTGGGTGCGGCGTGCCTACAGCCCCTTCGTGACGCAGTACATTGCGCTGTCGCGCGAGCTGGAGAACTATCTCACCGCGCGCGTAGGCATCGCCAATCGGCGCGTGAGCCTGTTCTGTAACGGTGTCGATGCGATGCGGTTCCATCCGGCCGAGAGGGGGCGAAACGCGCTTGCAGGCTCGCCGTTCAACGACCCTGCGCTGTGTGTCGTTGGCACGGTGGGCAGGCTCCAGGCGGTCAAGGACCAGCTTGGTCTGGTGAAGGCTTTCTCGCTCATTGCGGGCCAGCTGCCGAACCTGAGATTGGTCATCGTCGGCGAGGGCGGTATGCGCGGCGCGATCGAATCGGCGGTCCGCGATGCGGGGCTTGTATCGAAAGTGTGGCTGGCGGGTGAGCGGGCCGATGTGCCGGATGTGATGCGGAGTTTCGACATCTTCACCTTGCCGTCGATTGCGGAGGGCATCTCGAATACGGTGCTCGAGGCGATGGCGAGTGGGCTTCCCGTGGTCGCCACCGCCGTCGGCGGAACGCTCGAGCTGGTCTGTGAAGGCGAAACGGGCACCCTCGTTCCGGCCTCCGACCCTCAACGGCTCGCGGCTGCGCTGGCCGGGCTTGCGCGAGATCCGGCCCGCATCGCCGCGTTTGGACATGCCGCGCGTCAGCGTATCGAGGCCGAGTTCAGCCTTGATGCCATGGTGGCCCGCTATGGAAATCTGTATTCGCGTGCGCTCGAAGGCTCAACCCGACGCGCCTGAATCGTCAAGCGAGTGCGCCTGTGGGCGCGGAAGAATGAGGTAGCGCGAGTATGTGCGGTATTGCCGGCATGTTTGATACGCGGGGGCGACGTGAGCTGCCGCGCGACATCGTGGAGCGCATGGCGGACGTGCAGCGCCACCGCGGCCCGGATGAAACCGGCTTCCACTTCGAGCCCGGCGTTGCGTTTGCGCACCGTCGCCTGTCGGTGATCGATCCGGCAATGGGGCAGCAGCCGCTGAGCAACGAAGATGGCTCGGTGATCGTCGTGTTCAACGGCGAGATCTACAACTTCCAGGAACTGGTGCCCGAGCTCAAGGCGCTTGGCCACACGTTCCGCACGCACAGCGATACCGAAGTGATCGTGCACGCGTGGGAGGCCTGGGGCGAAGCCTGTGTCGCACGTTTCCGTGGCATGTTTGCGTTCGTGCTGTGGGACCGCAAACGCGAGACGCTTTTCGTGGCGCGCGATCGCCTGGGCGTTAAGCCCTTGTTCTACGCGCTGCTCGACGATGGCATGTTTCTGTTCGGGTCGGAGCTCAAGGCCTTGCTCGCGCATCCGCGCTTCCCGCGCGAGATAGAGCCCGAGTGCGTCGAAGACTACTTCGCGCTCGGCTATGTGCCAGAGCCGCGCTGCATCTTCCGCGGTGCGTTCAAGCTGCCGCCGGGCGAATCCTTCGTGTTGCGCCGTGGCGATACGCAATGCCGGCCGGCTCCGTACTGGGATGTCCGCTTCACCTGCGACAACCGCATGAGCGTTGAAGCAGCGTCCGAAGAGCTGGTTGAACGTCTGCGCGAATCTGTGCGTCTGCGCATGATTGCCGACGTGCCGCTTGGCGCCTTCCTGTCGGGCGGCGTTGATTCGAGTGCTGTCGTGGCGACGATGGCGCATCTGTCGTCGGAGCCGGTCAATACCTGTTCGATCGCGTTTGACGATCCAGCATTCAATGAATCCGAATTCGCCGCGGTGGTGGCGCGCCGCTATGCCACCAACCACCACGTCGAAACGGTGGCGAGTGACGACTTCGACTTAATCGATGAACTGGCTCGCCTTTATGACGAACCGTACGCCGACAGTTCGGCCATTCCGACCTACCGCGTCTGCCAACTCGCTCGCCAGCGGGTGACCGTGGCCTTGTCTGGCGACGGCGGCGACGAGAGTCTCGGCGGCTATCGGCGGCACCGGCTGCATGTGATGGAAGAACGTATGCGCACCGCGCTGCCGCTGGGCGTGCGTAAGCCGGTGTTCGGGTTGCTGGGCAGGCTGTATCCCAAAGCCGACTGGGCGCCGCGGGTGTTTCGCGCGAAGACGACTTTCGAGGCGCTCGCGCGCAATTCGGTTGAAGCCTACTTTCATACCATGTCCGTCCTGCGCGACAACCAGCGGCACGCGCTTTACAGCAACGCGTTCCGTGCGCGGCTGGGCGGGTACTCGGCCGTCGAGGTGTTTCACCGCCATGCCCGCCACGCTGGCACCGACGACCCGCTGGCGCTGATTCAGTATCTTGACTTGAAGACCTATCTGGTCGGCGACATCAACACCAAGGTCGATCGGGCATCGATGGCGCATTCACTGGAAGTGCGCGAGCCGCTGATGGATCACAAACTGGTCGAATGGCTGGCGACCCTGCCTTCGGATCTGAAGCTGCGCGGCATGGAGGGCAAATTCATCTTCAAGAAGGCGATGGAACCCTATCTGCCGGCCGATGTGCTGTATCGCCCCAAGATGGGCTTCGCCGTGCCGCTTGCGCGCTGGTTCCGTGGGCCGCTGCGCGAACGTGTGCGCGAATCCCTGCTTGGCGAGCGGATGGCTGACACTGGCTTGTTCAACCAAAGCTATCTGCAACATCTGGTCAGCGATCACCAATCCGGCGTGAAGGATTACAGCGCTTCGATCTGGGCGCTGCTGATGTTCGAGGCTTTCCTGCGTAATGTGGCTGGTGATGCGGTACAACCCGCCGCCCTTGGGATGGCAAGCTGACATGCGCGTTCTACATATTCTCGACCACTCCATTCCGCTGCACAGCGGCTACACCTTCCGCACGGCGGCGATCTTGCGCGAGCAGCGTCGGCTCGGCTGGGAGACCTTCCATGTGACCTCGCCGAAGCAAGGTGCATGCGCTGCGCTTGAGGAAACCGTGGATGGCCTGCAGTTCTTCCGCACGCCGCTGCCCACCGCGGCGTGGTCCGGCAAGCCGCTGCTGGGCGAACTGGAGCTGATGCGCCAGCTGGAGCGGCGCATTGATGAGTTGATCGTGCAGATCAAACCGCAAGTGCTGCATGCGCATTCGCCTGTGCTTAACGCGATTCCCGCAATCCGCGCTGGGCGCCGGCATGGTTTGCCGGTGGTCTATGAAGTGCGAGCCTTCTGGGAG
>NZ_JAYRDJ010000004.1:0-37062 GCF_041909475.1 Niveibacterium sp.
GCCGCGTTTCGCGACAGCCAGAACCGCTTGAAACCCTGCTGCGCCGTTGCTTTCACTTCGTCAGCAGCAGAGAGGTGAGACTATAGCGACCTGCTGAAACGGCGTCAACTGCCAGGGCAAATTAATCTGCTAAATTCAGGTTTCGCCATCTCACAATCTTAATTGGTCAGACGGCGAAAACTCGGACCAATACTCAAGCCGCTGTAACGCGTGCGAATTTGCGCTTGCCGACCTGAAGAACCATCACGCTGCCGGCGTTTACTACCAAGCTCTTGTCGGACAGTTTTTCGCCGTCAGCACGCACGCCGCCCTGTTCGATCATGCGCATCGCTTCCGAGGTGCTGGCTGTGAGGCCCGCCTGCTTCAGGAGCTGAGCGATCGCCATGCCGCCGCCAACCTCAACGGTGACATCCGGAACGTTGTCAGGAATTGCATTGCGCTGAAAGCGCGCTTCAAAGTCGGCGAGCGCATCGTCAGCCGCGGCGCGGCCATGGAAACGCGAGATGATTTCCTGAGCGAGCTCCACTTTGACGTCGCGCGGATTACGGCCCGCCGCCACTTCAGCCTTGAGCGCGCCGATCTCAGCATTCGAGCGGAAAGACAGCAGATCGTAGTAACGCCACATGAGCGTGTCCGAGATGGACATCAGCTTGCCGAACATGTCGCGCGGAGGTTCGTTGATACCAACATAGTTGCCCAGCGACTTGGACATCTTGTTAACGCCATCCAGGCCCTCGAGCAGCGGCATCATCAAGACGACCTGCGGCGCCTGGCCGTGATGCTTCTGCAGCTCGCGCCCCATCAGCAGGTTGAATTTCTGGTCCGTGCCGCCGAGCTCGACGTCAGCCTTCATCGCGACCGAGTCGTAGCCCTGACAGAGCGGATACAAGAATTCATGGATGGCGATCGGCTGGTTGTTGCCGAAGCGCTTCGCGAAGTCGTCGCGCTCGAGCATCCGGGCGACCGTATGTGTCGCTGCGAGCTTGAGCATGCCGGCGGCGCCCAGCTCGTTGAACCAGGAGGCGTTGAAGCAGATCTCGGTCTTTGCCGGATCAAGAATCTTGAAGACCTGCTCTTTATAGGTCTCGGCGTTCGCGACGACCTGCTCGGCCGACAAAGGTGGGCGCGTGGCGTTCTTGCCGGTCGGATCGCCGATCAACGCGGTGAAGTCCCCGATCAGGAACATCACGTGATGTCCCAGATCCTGGAAGTGCCGCATCTTATTTAGTAACACCGTGTGACCGAGATGCAGGTCCGGGGCGGTCGGATCGAAGCCCGCCTTGATGCGGAGAGGACGGCCAGTCTTGAGTTTCTCGACCAGTTCGGCCTCGATCAGGAGTTCGTCGGAGCCGCGCTTGATGAGTTCGAGTTGCTCAGTGATCGCTGTCATGCCTTCTATCCGGAAACGTGAAATTTGCTACTATCGCCCGCATTTAACCGCGCGGCCAGTTGCAAATGAGCCACACAAAAGTTTCTATTCTAGCGCGGCTTAAGGGACTTAAAGAGCAGGGTCCTGTCTGGTTTTGGTCTGGGGTCGGCATTGCCGGCGCCTCGGTGTTCGGCATGGTGGCTGCGGTTGCGGTCATCCCTGGCCCCGACGCCACGACGATCAACCAGAAGGCTGTCATCGAAAACCTGCTTGTTTCGCCCGAAGCCGAGCTTCTTCCTGACGACGCAGCCTTCTTCCGCGAAGATCGTATTCAGCGTGGCGACACGCTGGCGTCGTTATTGCAGCGCCTCAATATTGATGACCCCGAGGTCGCAGACCTCTTGCGCACGCACTCGCTCGCTCAGAACACCATGCGCCGGCTGTCGCCGGGTGCGGTGGTCAATGCGTCGATGACAGCGGGCGGCCGCGTGCTGTCGCTTTCCTTGCCCGGTAGTTCTTCAGACCGGCAGCTGCTTGTCGAGCGACGCAATGGCGCCATCGTCGTACGCGATGTAGCGGTCGAGTTCGACACCCGTATCCAGGCGAAGTCGGCGGAGATCCGCAACTCGCTGTTCGGCGCGACGGACGAAGCCGGTCTGCCGGATTCAGTTGCGGTCGGCCTCGCGGAGATTTTCGGCTCGGAGATCGACTTCCACCGCGACCTGCGCCGCGGCGATCATTTCCGTGTGATCTACGAAGTGCTCTACCACCGTGGCATGCCGGTCAAGACGGGTCGGATTCTGGGCGCCGAGTTCGTGAACGACGGCCGTCGCTACACCGCTGTGTGGAATGAGAACGGCGGTCGCGGTGACTACTACACCGCCGAGGGCAAGAGTCTGAAACGCGGCTTCCTGCGCTCGCCGCTGGAGTTTTCCCGTGTCACTTCCGGCATGGGCATGCGGATGCACCCGATCTACGGCACGATGCGCGCACACAAGGGCGTCGACTACGGCGCACCGATCGGTACCCGCGTGCGCTCGACGGCCGACGGCACAGTGGAATTCGCCGGCCGCCAGGGCGGCTACGGCAATTTCATCGTGCTGCGGCACGCTGGCGGCATCACCACCGCCTACGGCCACCTGTCGCGCATCGATGTGCGCCAGGGCCAGCGTATCCATCAGGGCGACACGATTGGCGCAGTGGGCAATACGGGTTCCTCTACCGGCCCGCATCTGCACTACGAATTCCGTGTCGCCGGCGAGCACAAGGATCCGCTGAAAGTCATCCTGCCCGATGCACCGCCGCTGTCGGGCAGCGAACTGGCGCGCTTCCGCCAGCACAGCGCAACGATCATTGCGCAGCTGAACGACGCGGCGCCGACCTCTCGCGTCGCACGCGCGGAGTGAGCAAACAAACGACGCTGTTTGCCGGGCTGATGTCCGGCACCAGCCTTGATGGCGTGGATGCCGTGATCGCGGATTTCGCGACGCCGCATCCACGCGTCGTTTCCAACGCCTTCGTCCCCTACCCCTCAGACCTGCGCGACGCGCTGCTGGCGCTGAATGCCGCGGGGCACGACGAACTGCGCCGTGCGTCAGAACTGTCGGTGCGCCTCGCAGCGCTCTACGCCGAGGCCACCCAGGCCGCACTGCAAGCCGCAGGTTTGGCGGCGGAAGATGTCGCGGCGGTCGGCTGCCATGGCCAGACGGTTCGTCACCAGCCCGCGCTCGGCTACAGCCTGCAACTGAATCAACCCGCCTTGCTCGCAGAGCGTTGCGGCATCACGGTCGTTGCGGACTTCCGCAACCGCGATATCGCGGCGGGCGGACAGGGCGCACCGCTGGTGCCGGCTTTCCACGACCGCATCCTGCGCGATGCGCGCGAGCACCGCGTGGTGCTCAACGTGGGTGGCATCTCGAACGTAACCGACCTCGCACCGGGCCGCGCAACGCGGGGGTTCGACACTGGCCCCGGCAACATGCTGCTGGACGGTTGGGCTGCGCGGCATCTCGGCACCGCTTACGACGCGGGCGGACAATGGGCCGCGCAAGGCACCGTGCAGCCGGATCTGCTTCAGACTCTGCTGGCCCACCCTTTCCTGGCCCAACCCGCGCCAAAGAGCTGTGGGCGCGAGGAATTCAACCTCGACTGGCTCGATACGCTGGTACTAAGTCACCACACGGCGGTCGACGTACAGGCCACCTTGCTGGAACTGACCGCGCGCAGCATTCTAGATGCCACCCGGCGCGAATGCGGCCGCCCTGATGCGCTGCTGGTGTGCGGCGGTGGCGTGCATAACCTGAGCTTGATGAGGCGACTGACTGCGCTCGCACCGGGCGTACGCGTCGCCTCGACAGCGGAACTGGGCGTATCGCCCGACTACCTTGAGGCGCTCGCGTTCGCATGGCTGGCGCAGTGCTGCCTCGCCGGCAGCGCGGGCAACCTGCCTGAGGTTACGGGGGCGCGCGGGCCGCGCGTGCTCGGCGCCATCTACCCCGCCTGAACGGATCCCGGCGCCGATGGGATCACTCTGGATGCTCGTCGCGAGCCTGCTGTTCGCGTGCATGGGCGCTTGCGTAAAGCTCGGCGCGGCGCGCTTCAATGCGGCCGAACTGGTGTTCTGGCGGGGTTTCGTATCGCTGCTGCTGATCGGTGCCTGGATCGCATGGCAAGGGCGCCCGGTGATGACTCCGTTGTGGCGCACCCACCTTGCACGCTCGGTATCCGGCTTCGTTGCGCTGGTGCTTTACTTCCTGGCCATCGTGACGCTACCGCTGGCGGCTGCCGTGACGCTCAACTACACCTCGCCGCTGTGGCTCGCAGGACTTGTCGCGGTACTCACGCATGAGCCGATGCGGCGCGGCATGTGGGGCGCGCTGGCAATCGGCCTGGCCGGCGTGGCGATGGTGCTCAAGCCCAGCATCGACCCGGCACTCTGGTACGGCGCGGTCTTCGGGCTGTGCTCCGGCGCGCTGTCGTCGGTGGCCTACCTGAACGTACGCAAGCTCGGCGAAGCCGGTGAGCCGGAATGGCGCACGGTGTTCTGGTTCTCGGCCGTGTGCGCCGCAGGCGGCCTGCCGTTCGCGCTGTTCAAACCGCACGCTGGCGCATGGACGCTCACCGACGCCGCCATTCTGCTCGGCGTCGGCGGCTTTGGCGCACTCGCACAACTCGCCATGACGCGCGCCTACCGCTATGGCAAAACGCTCGTGGCGGCCTCCCTTTCTTACACCACGGTCGTGTTCGCCGCGATGTTTGGCGCTGCGATCTGGGGCGAGCGGCTGGACCCGCTCGCGCTGGTCGGGATCGTCGCGGTCGTGCTGTCGGGCGCGCTCGCCGGGCGGCTCTCGCGCAAACCCGCACCGCCGGCTGAAACGGACTGAACTGCGACGACGCGGGCACTAAATTGATGCCCCGCATTGAAGCGCAGCGTGCCCCGCGCGGATAATGGGCGTGTCCCATCCACAAGGAGTGCGTGATGATCACTGCAGAACTGCGTGACAACTGCGTCGAGGCAGTCGTGTTCGGAGAACTCACGCTGGCCGATTTCCGCCAGTTCGAAGCCCAGATCGAAGCAGCGATCGGCACTGGTGCGCCCTTGCGCGCGCTGGTCGATCTGCGCGAGATGAACGGCCTCACGCTGGACGCCGCGATCGAGGACTACCGTTTCGCCCGCCGCTACAAGAACGAGGACGGCCGCATCGCAGTACTCACGACCAGTGATCTCGATTCGATCGGCGCCTGGCTGGAGCAATCGCTGATCAACGCCGAGCTGCGCCTGTTCGACGACGAAATCATGGCCCGCGCGTGGCTGGCGGGAGACGCTGCCGAATGAGCACCTGGCATACGCTGGTCGAGGCGCCTGCGCTCGCAGCGCGCCTCGGGGCGCCTTCGCTGGTGGTGTTCGACTGCCGCCACGACCTCGCCAAACCGGATTACGGCCGCGACGCGTTTGCCGCGGGCCGCATCCCCTACGCCCGCTTCCTGCATCTCGACGACGACCTTTCAGGCACCAAGACAGGCCGCAATGGCCGCCACCCGCTGCCCGCCGCCGAAGACTTCGTCGCCCTGATGCGGCGCCACGGCGTTTCGGACACCACGCAAGTCGTCGCCTACGACGACGCCGGCGGCATGTACGCCGCACGCCTGTGGTGGATGCTGCGCTGGGTCGGGCACGACGCGGTGGCGGTACTCGACGGTGGCTTGCCCGCATGGCGCGACGCGTCGCTGCCGATCAGCACCGACGCGCCGCTGAACCTGCCGGAAGGAAACCTGAGCCTGCGCGCGGGTGCCGTGACCGTCAGTGCAGACGAGCTGCTGACGAATCTCGCTTCCGGTGCATTTCAGGTTGTGGATGCCCGCGCGCCGGATCGCTTCCGCGGCGAGAACGAAACGCTGGACCCGGTTGGCGGCCACATCCCGGGCGCGATCAATCGCTTCTTCCGCGACAACCTCGGGCCGGACGGCCGCTTCAAACCCGCCGCACAACTCGCCGAGGAATGGCGTGCGCGGCTCGGCGAGCGATCGCCGGATCAGGTGGTGAGTCAGTGTGGCTCCGGCGTTACCGGCTGCCACAACCTGCTGGCACTCGAAGTGGCCGGCCTCGGTGGCGCGCGGCTTTACGCCGGATCGTGGAGCGAGTGGTGCGCCGACCCGGCACGGCCGGTCGCGCAGGGCGTCTGAGGCCCACGCCGCCCGATGCGTCGGCTGCCGCCGCTCGCCAACCTTGAGGCCTTTGATGCCGCCGCGCGCCTGGGCAGTTTCCTTGCCGCGGCGGAATCGCTTGCGCTGACCCCCTCCGCGGTCAGCCACCGTATCCGCGCGCTGGAAACGACGCTCGGCCTGCGGCTGTTCGAGCGCCGCCATCGCAGCGTCGCCCTCACCGCCGCCGGTGCCGCTTACCACGCCGATGTGGCGCCGGCGATCGATGCACTCGCACGCGCCACCGAACGCGTTCATGCGGATGGCCATCGTGCACTGTCGGTGTCGGTTGCGCCGGCATTCGGGCGCGCCTGGCTGGTCGAGCGCCTCGCGGCCTATCAGGCGCTGCATCCGCAGATCGAGTTCGCGTTGTCCACCTCTACCCGGCTTGATCCGGTACAGCGCGGCGAGGTCGATCTCGCGATCCGTTTCATCGAAGCCGTGCCGGCGGGGCTGGACGGCTGGAAGCTGTTTGACGAAGCGGTGTTCCCGGTGTGCCGCCCAGATCACGCGCGCGAACTCAAGCAAGCGACGGATCTGCTTCACGCCCGCCTGCTGCGGCACCCGCTGCTGTCATGGGCAGCGTGGTTCGCCGCGGCCGGTGTGCAGGCCGCCGAGCCAAGCGAGGGGCCGCGCTTCGATGATGGCGCGCTGATGCTGGACGCCTGCGCCGCGGGCCAGGGCATCGCGCTCACCACCACCACGCTCGCCGCGCCGCTGCTGGCGAACGGCCAGTTGGTGCGGCCCTTTGCAACCGAACTGGCGCAAGGCAGCTACTACCTGCTCGCCGCGCCGGGCGCGAACGACAAGCCTTGGGTGATCGCGTTCGCGCGCTGGCTGTGCGGCGCAGCGCAGCAATCCACCCCCTCCGCCTGAGGCCCCTCCGGCGCAACACGCGGCCTGCGTAGGCAGCGTTTGATCTGGCGCACTGTGCTGGTGCGCAGATTGATCCACGGCAAGATTTTCCGGCCACGCAAGACTAGTCTCGGCACTGACCGACGCCCCATCGCGCCAAAACATAGACACAGGGGCGAGGTCTCGCGCAGCAACACCAACAGAGCGCGGTCGTGATCATCTGGTTCCTCGGGGGGGGTGCCATGTCCGACTTCGAAATCGTCGCACGCACGGATTTTTCCGACGTGACCTTCTCGCTTGAGGTCCGCCATCCGCTGATGGCGCGCGCCGCCAAGCCCGGCCAGTTCGTCATCGTGATGGAACACGAACACGGCGAACGCATCCCGCTCACGCTCGCGGATTTCGACCGCGACAAGGGCACGATCACGCTGGTGATCCAGGCCGTCGGTAAGACCACGCGCGAGATGCAGCAGAACTGCCGCGTCGGCACCCGCCTGCATGCGCTGGTCGGGCCGATGGGCATTCCGAGCCATATCGGCGCAGCCAAGAAAGTGATCTGCGTTGGCGGCGGCCTTGGCGTTGCGCCGATCTATCCGCAGGCCCGCGCCTACAAGGAAAGCGGCGCCTACGTGATCGGCGTGCTGGGCTTTCGCAACAAGGGGCTGATCTTCTGGGAGGACAAGTTCCGCGCCTGCTGCGACGAGCTGATCCTGTGCACCGACGATGGTTCGGCCGGCCTCAAGGGGCTCGTCACCGAAGGCATCAAGCAATCGATCAGCGCACATGCCGACATCGACGAAGTGGTGGCGATCGGCCCGCCGATCATGATGAAGGGCTGTGCCGAGACCACCCGCCCGTTCGGCATCAAGACCATGGTCAGCCTCAACCCGGTGATGGTGGACGGCACCGGCATGTGCGGCGGCTGCCGCGTGAAGATCGGCGAGGTCGTGAAGTTCGCCTGTGTCGACGGGCCGGACTTCGACGGCCACCTGGTCGATTTCGATGACCTGATGGCCCGCCTGGGCCGCTTCCGCCCCACCGAAAAAGCCGCGCTCGAAGCGTGGCAGGAAAGCTGCCGCCTGCGTGGCGGCGCCGGACACTGAACCCGTCTCTCGCCACCGCGAGCAGGAGGCCAGCATGGCCAAGAAAAAGACGATCCGCACCATTCCGCAGGCGCGCACGCCAATGCCGGAACAGGCGCCGGAGATCCGCATCACCAATTTCAAGGAGGTCGCCTGCGGCTACCGCGAGGAAGACGCACTGCTGGAAGCCGAGCGCTGCCTCGACTGCCCCGACCAGCCTTGCGTGCGCGGCTGCCCGGTCGGCATCGACATCCCCGGCTTCATCCGCAAGATCGCCGAGAAGAACTTCCACGGCGCCTACGACGTGATCACCGACACCAACCTGCTGCCCAGCGTGTGCGGCCGGGTGTGCCCGCAGGAGAGCCAGTGCGAAGGCGTATGCACCGTGGGCGAGCGGCTGGAACCGGTGGCGATCGGTCGGCTGGAACGCTTCATCGGCGACAGGGCGATCGCCGAAGGCTGGACCAACCTGCCCTACATCGAGCGCAACCGGCACAAGGTGGGCATCGTCGGCTCTGGCCCGGCGGGCATGGCCTGCGCGGCGGACATGGCCAAGGCGGGCTGCGAGGTCACGGTGTTCGAGGCCTTCCAGGAGCCGGGCGGCGTACTGAAGTACGGCATCCCGGATTTCCGCCTGCCCAACAGCATGGTCGATGTGGAAATCGACAAGCTGCGGCAGCTCGGCATCCGCTTCGAGTGCAACACCCTGGTCGGGCGCCTGTTCACGCTGGAACAGATGATGGGCGAGATGGATTTCTCGGCGGTGTTCGTCGGCACCGGTGCGGGCTACCCCAGCTTCATGGGCATCCCGGGCGAATCGCTCGGCGGCGTGCTGTCGGCCAATGAATGGCTGACGCGTTGCAACCTGATGCACGGCCGCGACTTCCCCGCCTACGACACGCCACTGCAGCCGGGCAAGCATGTGGCGGTGATCGGCGCCGGCAACACTGCGATGGACGCCATGCGCGTTGCGCTGCGGGTGGGCGCCGAAAAGGTCACCTGCGTGTATCGCCGCAGCGCCGCCGAAGCACCGGCCCGCGCCGAAGAGATCCACCATGCGCAGCAGGAAGGCATCGACTTCCAGTGGCTGACCAGCCCGGTTGAACTGATCGGCGATGAGCAGCACCGGGTGCGCGCAATGCGCTGCGAGCGGATGGAACTGGGCGAGCCGGATGCCTCCGGCCGCCGCCGCCCGGTACCGGTGGTGGGCAGCGCGTTCGAGATCGAGTGCGACATGGTGGTGTTCGCGATCGGCACCAACGCCAACCCGATCCTCGGCCAGACCTCGGGCCTGAAGCTCGACAAGCGCGGCTACATCTGGACCGACGACACACTCGCCACCTCAATCGCCGGGGTATTCGCCGGCGGCGACATCGTCACCGGCGCGGCAACGGTGATCCAGGCCATGGGCGCCGGCCGCCGCGCCGCACGCGCAATGAAAGCCTATCTTGGCCTGCGCGATACCGATGCGGTGTACCTCGCCGCGCCCACCGACCCCGCCGAACGCCTGTTCGGCATCCCGCGCCGCGAACGCGGCTTCGCCCGCGTGCACTTGCCGGAGACCGCCTCATGAGCGACACCGCCACCCTGGATCGTCCGTCGAACACCGCAGCGCGCGCCGCCTTGCCGCTCGCCGAGCACATCATCGAAGTGATCAGCGATTCCGGCGAAGGCGCGCAGCGCTGCGGGCAATCGCTGGCCGCCATCGCTGCCCGCATGGGTAACGGCATCTGGACGACCGAGATCATCCCTGCCGAGATCCAGCCGCCGGCGCGCAGCGTTGCCGGGGCAAGCGGCATCCGCATCCGCATCGGTGCGCAGCGCGTCACCAACGGCGGCGACCAGACCGAAATGGTGGTCGCCTTCAACGAACAGGTGCTGATCGGCCGCGTGCGCGCCGGCGAGCTCAAGCCAGGCGCAACGATCCTGCTCGAATCGATGTGGCGCAGCCACCGCGATCCGGCCATCGTCGCCTCCTACACCGAAACGGTGGCAGCGCTGCGGCGCGACGGTTTCGATGTGCACGAAGTGCCGCTGGAAGAACGCTGCCGCGAACTGGTGAGCGACCCGCGCAAGGGCAAGAACATGTTCGTGCTGGGCATCCTGTGCAACCTTTACGGCTTCGATGCGCGGCTCGCGCGCGAGCAGATCGCGCGCATCTTCGGCAAGAAGGATGCGAAGGTGATCGAGAGCAACGTGATGCTCTACGAAGCCGGCGCCGCGTGGGGCGAGGCCAACCTGCCCATGCGCTACCGTATCCCGGCGCAGCGTTCGCAAGCGCCGCAGATCGTGGTCAACGGCAACACTGCGATCGCGCTGGGCGTGATCGCATCCGGCATGGACATCTGCGCGATGTACCCGATCACGCCGGCGACCTCGGCCTCGCATTACCTCAGCGAGATATTCGAGAAGGTGGGCGGACTGGTGCATCAGGCCGAGGACGAGATCGCCGCCTGCGCCTTCGCGATTGGCGCGAGCTACGCCGGCAAGTGCGCGGTGACGATCACCTCCGGCCCCGGCTTCTCGCTCAAGCAGGAGGCGATGGGCCTTGCGGTGATGGCGGAGATTCCGCTGGTGGTGGTGAATGTGCAGCGCGGCGGCCCCAGCACCGGCCAGCCGACCAAGGTGGAACAGGGCGACCTGCTTACCGCGATCTACGGCAGCCATGGCGACGCGCCTAAAGTGGTGATGGCGCCCAGTTCGATCGAGGACTGTTTCTACTCGATCATCACCGCGCGCAAGATCGCTGAGACCTTCGGCATGGTGGTGGTGGTGCTCTCCGACGCCAGCCTCGCCACCGCGCAGCAACCCTTCCCGCGGCCACAGTTCAGCGAAGACTGGCTTGCGCCGCCGGTGGATCAGACCCCGGTACCGCCCGGCGCCAAACCCTACGACTGGGACCCTGTTACCGGGCTCTCGCGCCGCTTCCAGCCGGGCCAGCCGGGTGGCATGCACACGCTGACCGGGCTCGCGCACGACCGCAACAGCCGTGTCGCCTACGACCCGGCGATCAATGAAGAGGGCTTACGCGCGCGCAGCCTGAAGCTCGCCGCGCTGCAGAAAACCTTGAAGGCACCCGTCGTGTTCGGCGGAGATTCGGGCGACATGCTACTGGTTGGCTGGGGCAGCACGATGGGCGCGATCGAAGAAGCGGTCACCCGCCTGCGCAAGGAAGGGCTTGCGGTGTCGGCGATGCACCTGCGTTTCATCCAGCCGATGCCCTCGGGCATCCGCGAGATCTTCAAGCGCTTCAAGCACGTGATGACGATAGAAGGCAACTGGTCAGACAAGCCCGCCGACGAACTGATCGACGAAGACAACCGCCGCTATTCGGCGCTGGCGATGATGCTGCGCGCACGATTCCTGGTCGATGTCGACTGCTGGAGTGAGGCACGCGGCCAGCCGATCAAGCCCGGTGACATCTGCCGCGTGGTGAGAGAAGCCATGCAACGCAAGGAGCGCGAATCATGAGCGGACTGCTGAGCCCGTGCGTACTCAAACTGCACGAAGCGCACCACGCGCTGGAGGACTATCAGGGCGGCGTACCGCGCTGGTGCAACGGCTGCGGCGACAACGCAATCCTCACCGCGATGCAGCGCCTGTGCAGCGAAGAGGATCTGGCACCGGAGAACACCGTGTTCGTTTCCGGCATCGGTTGCTCCAGCCGCCTGCCGCACTACATGAAGACCTACGGCTTCCACGGCATTCACGGCCGCGCTTTCCCGGTGGCCGAGGGCATCAAGATGGCGCGGCCGGATCTGAAGGTGTTCGTCAGCACTGGCGATGGCGACTGCTGCAGCATCGGCGCGGCGCACTGGATCCACGCGCTGCGCTACAACATGAACCTGACCGTGGTGCTGCACGACAACCACGTCTACGGGCTGACGAAAAAGCAGGCCTCGCCCACCTCGCCGCGTGGCCTGAAGACCAACACCACACCCTTCGGCGCCACGCTGGAGCCGATGAACCCGCTGACCGTATCCCTCGGCGTGCAGGGCGCGTCGTTCGTGGCGCAGGCGGTGGATTGGGTGCCGGAAGTGCTCTACGACATCCTGCATGCCGCCTACCGGCATGAGGGCTTTTCGCTGGTGCGGGTGCTGCAGCGCTGCCCGGAGTTCATGCCCAAATCCTTCGACCCGTGGCTGCACGACCCGATGCGCACGATGATGCTGACCCACGCCAAGGGCATCCAGCTCAGTGCCTCGCTCGCGAAGGTGTATCGCAATCACTGCGAGCACGACCCGATCAACCTTGACCGCGCACGGCAGCTCGCGTCTCTCGAAGATCCGATCCCGGTCGGCATCCTCTACTGCAACCCGGACGCCCCGCGCTACGAGAACCTGCGCCACGCCGGGCAACTGCGATCCCCCGCGGCGATACAGGCCGGGCTGGAACGCGAGATGGACAAATACACCGTGTGGCCGGACGGCGACGACACGCCCGCCACCTGACCCGGAGCCTGTGATGGACATGCACGCCAAGCATCAGGATCAACTGGTCTTCCACCTCACCGGCCGCATCCAGGGCGATACGCTCACCGGCATCGCGGGCAAGGATCTGCGCCCTGCCCTGTTCGCCCCTTACCGCGATCTCGACGCCCTGCGGCATGACTACCCCCTGGTGCTCGACCCGCAAGGCGAAGGCAGCGACGCAGTGCACACGCTCGCCGCACTGGTCGACGGCATGTTGCAGCAGGTGGCGCCGCGCGGCTTCGAAGGCGAACGCCTGCGCCGCCACGCGCTGCAACTGGAAACCGCAATCCGCCGCGCAGTATCCGGCGGCGCCCGCGGCACACTGGCCGAGCTTTGGGATGCCGCGGCCGCGCAGCTCGGCGCCACCGAAGGCGATACGCTGGAACAAGTGCTGATGCACGCCGGCGGCGCACTCCCCAGTAATGGAGAGGTGATCGGCTGTGCGCAAGACGCCCCGGCACAGCTCCTCACCCACGCCTGGCGCATCGCCACCCGCGCCAAGTCGCGCCGCTTCCATGCTGATGCCAGCCGTTTGGTGCAGAAGCTGTCGGACATCCTGCGCGCGGCGCACAGCCACTCGCAAAGCGGCCGCACACCGCAAAGCCTGATGGCCGCCGTGGGCTTGCCGCATCAGTCGCAGTTCGACTTCGATGCGCTGTCGCGCGTCATCGGCAAGGGCGTGCCGCGCGACGAACTATCTGCGCCGCGCCGCGCGCGCATCGAACGCGCCTTGAAGACACTCGAAACCCAGCGCTTCTTCGCCCCGCCCGGGCAGGAGGATGACACCCCCGGTGTCTACGGTTTCGCGTTCAACAACTGCGCCGCAGCCGCACAGGCCTATCGCGAACGCCTGCCGGCACTGGCCGAAGTGGTGCGCGCGCTGGGCATTGCCGAACTGGAAGTTGCCGGCGCCTACAACGAAGCCGAGCACGATCTGATCTTCGCCGCGATGGACGAACACGCGCTTACGGCCGACGACCTCGCCCGCTTCCCGGACTACCTCGTCTGCATTCCGCCTGCGCACAACGACGCAGCGGACAACGCGATGCTGATCGACCTGCTCTCGGCCGGCATGCCCCTGAAGGTGCTGGTGCAAACCGCCGACCTGCTGGACGACGCCTCGATCGGCACCGGCCACTTCGCCTTCGGTGTGCGCAGTGCGCGGCTCGCCACCACCGCCATGGGGCTGGGCGGCATGTTCGTGCTGCAGACCGCCGCCGCCAACCTCTACGCGCTGCGCGAACGCGTGCAGCGCGGCATCACCTGTGCCGGGCCGGCCTTGTTCAGCGTGTTCGCCAGCCCTGCAGGCCAAGGCAGCCTGCCGCCCTACCTCACCGCGGCGGCCGCCATGCAGTCGCGCGCCTTCCCCGCCTTCAGCTACGACGCCGCGGCGGGTGGCAACTGGGCGACCCGCTTCTCGCTCGAAAACAACCCGCGAGCTGAAGACGACTGGTCGATCGAAACCATCGACTACGCCGACAACGCCCTTCAGCGTCAATCGGTGCGACACGCGTTCACTTTTGCGGACTTCGTGCTGTGCGACCCACGCCATGCCGCGCACTTCGCCCAGGTCCGACCCGGCGACTGGCACGACGGCATGTTGCCGGTGGCCGACTGGCTCGAGCTCGATGAAGCCGACGCCAGCCAGCATGTGCCCTACCTGCTGGCCGTCGACGAAAACGACACCCTGCAACGGGTGATCGTTGACGCACGCTTGATGCAGGCAACCCGCCGTTGCCTGCTGCTGTGGCGCCGCTTGCAGGAACACGCCGGCGTGCACGACTCCTACGCCGAACGCATTCTCGCTGGCGCCGCACCCGCACCGGCACCGGCCACAGAAGAAGCCACCGTGCCGAGCGCCGCAAAGACCGAAGTACCCGAGCCGGAAACGCCAGTCGTATCGGAACATTCACGCGACGAAGCGTGGATCGAGACCGCCCGCTGCCCCAGCTGCAACGAATGCCAGAACATCAACCCGCGGATGTTTGCGTACGACGCCAACAAGCAGGCCTACATCAAGGACATCAGCGCCGGCACCTATCGGCAACTGGTTGAAGCGGCGGAGAGCTGCCAAGTCGCGATCATCCACCCCGGCGCGCCGCGTGACCTCGGCGAGCCAGATCTCGACGCCTTGTTGGCCAGGGCGGAACCCTTCCGCTAGCGCGGGCGGCGTGCCGGCACGCTGTGTTCTAAGCGCGGCGGGTGCCGAGCGTATCGCCGGACTTCATGCCCATCGGCTCGGCCTCGCTCACGGGAACAACGTTCTCGTCCCAGCACTTGCCGCACGCCTTCGAGGGCGTCGGCTTTCTCGTCTTCCAGCGATAGCCGCAAGCGTGGCAGAGCATATGGCCATGCCACTTGCGCGGGTTCTTGCGGAACACGAAAGCCGCCCCGGCCGCCAGAGCGACCGAGAAGGCAAAGATGATGGCGAATGCGAGCATTTGGGTTTTGAACGGGCGGGTTGCGAATCCGGCGACGCAGATGCCATTTGGACGTACAACATGCCCCGCGATTCCACCCAAATCGTCACAAGTTGTGTCGACCATGCATGTCTGGAGTTGGGGAGCGCCGGTTCGAGGCTGGCAGGCGCGGGGTTCGCCCGGCGTCAGCCAGTAGATACAGCCCTAAACGTCAGACCATTTTCGGATCGCGAGTCGCAGAACAGAGCCGCCACCGCGCCGTCACGGCCGTAAAGAAATACGACCCGCCCGCCGCGTTCGCACACCGGTACGGCGTCGGCGCGATCACGCCGAGAAAATGACCGCCACATCGTAGGGCGGGTTAGCCGCAGGCGTAACCCGCACAATCCTCGGTTCGTATGGTGCGGCGCGTTGTCCCGCGCGGGTTCGCCTGCGGCGGACCCGCCCTACCTGGCTACCTGGCTTGCCGGCGCTACGACAAGCTCTGCCGTATTGCGTGCAGTGCCAATCAGGCTGCCGAAGGACGCGCCAACTGGATCGGGCGAAGGAAGGACCCGATGCGTTTCCAGACGTCAGCTCGGAGAATCACGTTGATTCGAGCAGCAATAGCGTCTTCGAGCGACTCGGTGGCCTTGAGGCCATGCTGGGAAAGCCAGGCGGCGGCTTCGTGCCGGGACGCGAAGTCTTCCGATTTCCCGGTGACCCATTCCACGCCGTCCGAAACCAGGATCGATTCGGCCCAGAAATGACCATCGGCCTCGTAAATCTCACCGTATGCCTGGTCCGGGGTCAGCAAGGCAGTCGCGCGATATGAGTTGGTCATTTGGCTCTCCATTGATCGTTTCTTTGACGATTGAATTCTAGGGAGATTGTCCTGCCGCTACCAATTGAATGATTCCATGTCCGCATAAGCCTTGCTTGGAAGCGTTGCAATTAAGAAATTGAATCGATCGATCAATTCCAGTGGCTTGCGAAATCTCCTCGCTCAGAATTCGTTTTCCCAACGGGAAGGGCGCGTCTGTCCGGCACCTCGGCAGTACGAGATCAGGTCTTGCGTTCGTTCATTCTGAGCGGCAGGGTAAAAGCGCGATTGCAAAACCCGCCCCTGAGATTCTGCCCCCGGACCCGCGTAGGTGATCGAATGCAAGACCTGACCCGATGGTTCTCTTGCATCTCGCAGATCATCGACATGACGAACCAGCAGATCGGATTTTCGTCGGCGAGATTGACCGTGAAGAACCAGGTCGTGCCTTGGGTGTTTGATCGGCGATAGCGCACGGTGGATCAGGGGAGAGGTTGATTGTTGGGCTTCATTTCATTCAGCCCAACCTACTTGGCTACATCAAGCAAGCCGCCGTCATCCACGACGTGGTCGACCACACGCCAGTGTTTGGCAAATTCGTCCGCGCGGGATTCGAGCCAGTCAGCCTTGTCATTGCCGTTTGCGAGGGTCCACTTCAGGTGGCCGCCTTCAAGCAGGACCACTACTAATCCAAAGTTCGCCTACGCCGCCTGGGCCAAGTCTCAATATGGAGAGACCTTATCCAGTCAAATCATTGCGATTTATCCTGAAGATAGAGGGGGTGCATGATGTTTATTGATTGGAGGACGAAAGAAGGCGTAGCGCACGAGTCCGCATTCGGCTGTGGCCGTAGAGTCTGGCTGACAAGCGTCGCGCCAGAGCGATAATCGCGTACTGTCATTAGAGTAGCACCCGTTTGTATGTCCGACACACGGATTTCCAACCTTTCAATGCTCATCCAAATTCCACCAATAGCGGTCCAACGAGTCTCCTGCGCAACACCTCCATTTATCAATTCATATTTCCAACCTCCAGGCTTTTTTGTAGCTGTTGGCCTGTTTAGATCCCAATATGCAATCCTTAACGTATCGGCATCCATAGCGTGCTCAGAAACCCACTGTTTCGGGTCCTTGACAATCACAATGCCGGCGTCTTTTGCACAGTAGTAGCGATGCGCGACCATAGTCGGGATGAAGTCCCAGAAGACCGGTAGGTAAAGGCTCAGAAACGCGAGCATCGCACCGGCCAGAGCCGTGCCGCGATTGACCTTGCGCCCAAACCGCCAGGCCCACCCGACAAGGAAGACCATGGCGACCACATAGATCGCCCCTGCTACAAGGTAGGCCAAACCAATCATGAAGAAATGCTTCCGGTAGTTAGGGCACTTGCCGTGGTGTCGAGGTTCCAACGCTGTGTCATGAAATGCATTCTTATAGCGCCCTCAAACTCTCATTCTTCGTCCCAAGCAGGGGAATGAGGAAATACTCAATCACCCGCGGCTGCCCGGTTTTGATTTCGGCGCTCACCACCATGCCGGGCGAGAGCGGTACGTTTCGTTCATCCACCCGAATCGCAGTGCGATCGAGTTTTAGCCGGTCTTGGTAAATAAATCCCTGCTTGTTGTCCTTGATCGCATCGCCACTTACGAATTTGACTTTCGCTGGGCTAATGCCGTAGCCGGTGAAGGGAAAGGTTTCGACCTTGATCTCGGCGACGTGGCCGGGCTTTACGAAGTCGATGTCCTTATTCTCCAGTACCGCTTCGACTTCGGCCTACGCGAGGGTTTCGGTGGTTTGGCGGTGGCGAGCCTTGCGTTGGGCGGCGCGCCAGGGATTGCGCCGGCGATCGCCGTCATTGATTTTGGTTTCTTGGCGGTCAAGTTGCCAAGGCGGCTTTCCTGCATTCATGGACGCATTGTCGCGGCTTGGCGCGACACCTGCGCGAGGGTACGTCACGCTGCCCGGCACTTTTTCGCGTCGGTGCTCAGTGCCGCTGTAGGTTGGGCTGAGTATGCGAAGCCCGACACCACGGCAACTGCTGGAAGCCATCCGCTCATCACGAATAGCCCGGCCCCCGCCACATCATCTGTGCGCCGCGGGCGTAGAGTGCACGCCATCCGCTGCACGCTATCTGAGCGAGGCCCGCCATGACGCACAACACCACCCCATTTCCGCTCGAAGGCGGTTGCGATTGCCGGCAGATCCGCTACCGCATAGAGACGGCGCCGCTGTTTGTGCATTGTTGCCACTGCCGCTGGTGCCAGCGCGAGAGCGGCGCGTCGTTTGCGCTGAACGCGATGATCGAATCGAGCCGCGTGACGCTTCTGGCCGGTGCGCCTGAACTGGTGGCAACCCCCTCGGAAAGTGGATACGGGCAGCAGATCGCGCGTTGCCCCAGTTGCCGTATCGCGCTGTGGAGCCACTACGCCGGCGCAGGCCCGCTGATCAGTTTTGTGCGCGTCGGCACACTCGATGAACCGGACCATCTGCCGCCGGACATCCACATCTTCGCGGCGAGCAAACAGCCCTGGCTTGTGCTGCCACCGGAGGCACTGGTGGTGCCGGAATACTACGACCGCGATCAGTGCTGGCCTGCGGAGAGCCTGGCGCGACGCGAGGCGATGCTGCCGCAACTCGATGCCTACCGCGCGAGCATGAAGCCACCGGCCGGCTGATACCTGCGTGCCCGGGCCGGGCGCGCGGGCAGCGGGGGGGCGGCATGACGCCGCCACTCAATTTTTGCGCTGCAATGCCGTTAGCACAGTGAGGCCTGTCATGAGGCCAGCGTTGCTGCGTTGTGCAGCGTCGAAGCGCCGGTTTTGCCGATTGCCCCCCAAATCGCCATGCAGGATTGATTGATGAACGAAGCCCACCAGCCGGGCCAGCACGATGGCGTTCCAGCGGACATCTATGCGGCGCTGTTCGACAACCTGATCAATGGTCTGGCGTACTGCCGCGCGGAATACGAAGGCGACACCGCGGTCGACTTCACCTACCTGCTGGTCAACGACGCGTTTGCCAAGCAGACCGGGCTGCAGCAGGTTGCCGGGCGACGCGCGTCAGAGGTGATTCCCGGCATCACGCAGACCGACCAGGCGCTGATCGCGCGTTATGGCCGCATCGCCCGCGGCAGCGGCGCCGAACGCTTCGAGCAGTACGTCGAAGCGCTGAAGATGTGGTTTTCGATCTCGGTGTTCAGCCCGGCGCCGGATCACTTCGTCGCGATCTTCGACGTCATCACCGAACGCAAGAACGCCGAACTGGCCTTGCGGCAGAGCGAGCGCCGCCTCGCCCGAGTGATCGAAGGTTCGGCCCAGGGTTTCTGGGAATGGAACCTGCAGAGCGGGGAATTCTCGGTCTCGGCGCGTTTCGAGACCATGCTGGGCTACGCGCCCGGCGAGATGAAGCTGGACCCGGTGAACTGGCCCGCCTATGTCGATCCGGATGATCTGCGGCTGGCGCATGAATCGATCCGCCGGCACACCGAGGGGGCAATTCCGGCGCACGAGGTCGAGCTGCGGCTCCTGACCAAATCCGGCGAGTGGCACTGGGTGCTGACCTGCGGGCGGGTGGTGGAGCGCGATGCGGCCGGCAGGCCGACGATGATGTCCGGCACGCACACCGATATCCACCAGAAGAAGCAGGCCGAACTGGCGTTGCGGCAAGCCGCCGCGGTTTACGAAAACACCCAGGAAGGCGTGCTGATCACGGACGCGGATGGCCACATCGTGTCGGTCAACCGCGCGTTCACCGCGATGACCGGCTACACGCTGGACGAAGTGCTTGGCATGACCGCGTCGATGCTGAAATCGGGGCGGCATGATGCAATTTTCTTCGCCGCGATGTGGGCCGAGATCGCCGCAACCGGGCGCTGGCAGGGCGAGCTGTGGAACCGGCGCAAGAACGGCGAGATCTATCCGCAGCTCACCAGCATCAGCGCGGTGCGCGACGGGCGCGGCCATGTGTCGCGCTATGTCGGGGTGCTGACCGACATCTCGGCGATCAAGGCCTCGGAAGAGCGGCTCGAATTCCTCGCACACCACGATCCGCTGACGAATCTGCCCAACCGGCTGACGCTGTTTTCGCGCATCGAACGCGCGATGAAGGTGGCAAGGCGCGAGGGGCACGCAACCGCGCTGTTGATGCTCGATCTCGACCGCTTCAAGGACGTGAATGACAGCTTCGGGCATCTCGTGGGCGACAGCCTGCTGCAACGCGTGGCGGAAGGCCTGCGTTGCCGGCTGCGCGAAGTCGATACGCTGAGCCGGCTCGGCGGCGACGAGTTCACGATCCTGCTCGAAAAACTGCACCGCCCGGACGATGCCTCACGCGTGGCGGAGGACATCCTCGAAACGCTGCGCACGCCCTGGGAGCTGCCCGGCGGCTCGCAACTGCGCGTATCGGCCAGCATCGGCATCGCGCATTACCCCGGCTCTGCGGCGTCGCCCGAAGAACTGCTGCAGCAGGCCGATGCGGCGATGTATCGCGCCAAGCGCGAAGGCCGCGGCCGCTACCACTATTTCTCGCAAGACCTCACGCACGCGGCGCGCGCACGCCTGGAAATGGAAAGTGCCCTGCGCAGCGCGATCGACGCTGGCGATCTGCGTGCCTACTTCCAGCCGCAGATCGATATCCGCAACGGCCACCTGGTCGGCGCGGAAGCGCTGGTGCGCTGGCACAAAGGCGACGGTGGCGTGGTCACGCCCGACACCTTCATCCCGCTCGCCGAGGAAACCGGCCTGATCGTGCCGCTGGGCGAATGGATGCTGCGCGAAGCCTGCCAGCAGGCCTGCAGTTGGCCGGCACGGAAGGACCCGCTGGGCGTGGCGGTGAATGTGGCCGCCGCACAGATCCGCCGCCCTGATTTTGCCGACATGGTGCTGGGGATACTGACCAGCAGCGGCCTGCCAGCGGAACGCCTGGAGCTGGAGCTGACCGAATCTTCGCTGCAGGGGGAAGACGAAGCCGGCCTCGCACAGCTGGCCCGCCTGCGCGAAGCCGGCGTGCGCATCGCGATTGACGATTTCGGCACCGGCTACTCCTCGCTCGCCTACCTGAAGCGCTTGCCGCTGGATGTGCTGAAGGTCGACCGCAGCTTCGTCGAACATGTGGTCAACCGGCGCGATGATCGCGAGATCGTCACCGCCATCGTGCAGATCGGCCGCACGCTGGGTTTCAAGGTCATCGCCGAGGGGGTAGAGACGCAAGCGCAGCTCGACATCCTCGACGGCATTGCCTGCGATCTGTACCAGGGCTACCTGTGCAGCAAGCCGATGCCGGCCGAAGACTTCATGGCCTTCGCCAAACACGGCGCCGCGCTCGGCGACCGCAGCCCGCAGTAGCCTCCCGATAGCAGCCCGACACGTACCCATACGCGCCCGCTGCGCACTGCGGCCGGGTACGCGGCGCCGCACGCCAATTCCCCCGCTTACCGGCTGCATTTTGTTCGAGTGAAGATTCCTCACCTCAAGCCGCGCGCTATTCGTTCGACCCCACGCCTTGCTGCCGGCAAAGTGCCCCTACCCCGCACACCG
Source organism: Niveibacterium sp. (assembly GCF_041909475.1). Lineage (NCBI taxonomy): Bacteria > Pseudomonadati > Pseudomonadota > Betaproteobacteria > Rhodocyclales > Rhodocyclaceae > Niveibacterium > Niveibacterium sp. The sequence continues at coordinate 21,235 of NZ_JAYRDJ010000004.1, forward strand.
GTGCTGCCCCAGCCCTCCCTTACCCCGAGCTGATTCGCACCGCCCGCCGCCCGACCCGGGCCGGCTCGCTTGCCCGCCCCGCGGGCGTTTCCCGAATCGGACTGGAGTGAAAAACATGAAACTGTCGGAACGCGACGGCTGGATCTGGCTGGATGGCGAATGGCTGCGCTGGGGCGATGCGAACGTGCATCTGGGCACCCACACGCTGCACTACGGCTTGGGGTGTTTCGAAGGCATCCGCTGCTATGCCGGCGCCAACGGGGCGGCGATCTTCCGCCTTGATGAGCACCTCGCGCGGCTCGAAGGTTCGGCCCGCCTGCTCGGCATCGAACTGCCCTTCCCGCGCGAAACCCTGCGCGAAGCCTGCATCGAGGCGATGCGCCGCAACGACCTCACCGAAGGGTATCTGCGCCCGCTGGTGTTCCTCGGTGACGAGCGCCTCGGCATGGACCCGGCCGGCTTGTCGGTGCGCGTCGGCGTGATGGCGATGCCCTGGGGCCGCTACCTCGGCGCCGATGCACTGACCCGCGGCGTGCGGGTGAAGGTGTCCACCTGGGCGCGCCAGCATCCCAACGCCTACCCCTGCCGCGCCAAGGCGATCGGCGGCTACACCACGGCGATCCTCGCCGCACGCGAGGCGCGTGCGGACGGCTACGACGAGGCCGTGCTGCTCGACACCGAAGGCTTCGTCGCCGAAGGGCCGGGCGAGAACATCTTCCTGGTGCGCGGCGGCGAGATCCTCGAACCGGAGGTGACCGTCGCGCTCGATGGCATCACCCGCCGCACCCTGCATGCACTGGCGGCGGACCTCGGCTATCCGGTACGCGCCGCGCGGCTGACGCGTGACGACCTGGTGCTGGCCGACGAGCTGTTCTTCAGCGGCACTGCGGTGGAAGTGACGCCGATCGTGGAAGTGGATCGCCGCCGAGTGGGCGACGGCACGCCAGGGCCAATCACACGTGCGCTGCAGGCGCGCTACTTCGCCTGCGTGAAGGGTGAGGTGGCTGAACACGCCGACTGGCTGACGCCGATCTGAACCCGTGTTGCCGGCAGGCGCCGCCACGGCGGGCGGCGCCATCTCACCCGAGGCGCAAGGGTGCGTCCGGCAGTTCGTTCGGGTTCGGATCGCCGGCCGCCAGCGGGAAGTGCTGGCGCAAGAGGCCGCCCACGGCCGCCACGGCAGCCGCCAGGCCCTGTTCGAAGTGGCCTGCGGCAAACTCCGCCCGCATGTCGCCCAACAGGTTGTGCCATTCGATGATGCTGACCTGCCGATCCAGCCCGCGATCGGCAACGATTTCGATACGGCGTTCGGCGAGCAACAGGTAGATCAGCACGCCGTTGTTGTGCTCGGTATCCCACACCCGCAGCTTGCCGAACAGCGTGATCGCGCGGTCGCGCGCGCTGAGCCGCTTCCACAGGTAGGAGTTGGGCAGCCCCGCCTCCACCACGATGCGGATCTCGCCACTGTGCCGGGATTCACTCTCGCGCACGAGCGCCTGCAAGCGCTTCATCACCGCGTCGTCCAGCACACGGCGAACATGCCGCCGGCTGAAGAAGCCGTGATGGATGAAGCGCCACAGGCGCGAAGTTTTAGGGCCGATCGAGCCGGGCATCACCAGTCTCCCGAGGCGCCGCCGCCACCGAAATCGCCGCCACCGCCGGAGGAAAATCCACCGCCGCTGTCGCCGCCGCCACCACCAAAGCCGCCTCCGCCGCCATGCGAACCAACGCTCAACACATTGCCGAGCAGGCTCGCGAGGTTGCCAGCGCCGACCGCCGCCAGAAACAAGCCGACAACGCCGGCGATCGCGGCCAGCACGATGCTGGACGACAGCAACCAGCCCGCCAGGCCCGCCACCGCACTGGTGCCCATGACACCAAGCGTGCGGCCCAGCACCGCTTTCAACAGCACGCTGAGCGCAAGGACACCGAAGAAGAACATGAGGAGCGTGGATTCGCCGCCGCCGGAATCGCCACCGGTGCGGTATTGCGTTGGTCGCTCCGGTGGTGGTGCCGGCAGGCCCTCACCGCGAATGCGTGCGGCGAGCAAGTCCACCGCCGCATCCAACCCGCCGGCGAAATCGCCTTTCTTGAACGCCGGCTTCAGTGCGCGATCAATGATCTGCTTGGCGGCGAGATCAGGCACCGCGCCTTCGAGCGCCTTGGCGACTTCGATGCGCAGCCGTCGGTCTTCCTTCGCAACGACGATCAGCAGCCCGTCGCCGAAATCGCGGCGGCCGATCTTCCAGGTATCCGCCACGCGCTGCGCGTAGGCAGCGATGTCTTCGGGCTGCGCGGTCGGCACCATCAGGATCACCAGCTGGCTGCCGACCTCGTGCTCGAATTGTTCGAGCTTGTTGCTCAGCGCGGTGCGCTGGGCGGCCGACAGCGTGCCGGTCTGGTCGATCACGCGGCCGCTGAGCGCGGGCACCGGCTGCACATCCTGCGCCCAGGCGGGAGCGAAGCAGCAGGCCAGCAGCAGCAAGAAGGCGCGGAGCAGCATCAGGCGCGCCGCGTCACTTCTTCGCAGGTTGGTCGAAGTTCACCGCCGGCGGCTGCGAGATCTGCGCTTCGTTCTGCACCGTGAAGCTCTCCTTCGGCTTGTAGCCCATCGCCATCGCGGTGAGGTTGCTCGGGAAACTGCGCGCCAGCACGTTGTAGCTCTGCACCGTCTTGATGTAGCGGTTGCGCGCCACGGTGATGCGGTTCTCGGTGCCTTCGAGCTGCACCCGCAGGTCCTGGAAGGCCTGGTTCGCCTTCAGGTTCGGGTATTGCTCGCTGACCACCATCAGGCGCGAAAGCGCCCCAGTCAGTTCGCCCTGCGCGGCCTGGAATTTCTTGAAAGCCTCGGGGTCGTTCACCAGTTCCGGCGTAGCCTGGATGCTGGTGGCCTTGGAACGCGCCTCGATCACCTTCGTCAGCGTGTCTTGCTCGAAGCTCGCCTCGCCCTTCACGGTCGCAACGATGTTCGGAATCAGGTCGGCACGGCGCTGGTACTGGTTGAGCACTTCGGCCCAGCCGGCTTTCACCTCTTCGTCGAGGCGCTGGAAGTCGTTGTAGCCGCAAGCCGTCAGGCTGGTGGCGAGAATCAGGGCGGACAGCAGGGTCGTTACGCGACGCAACATCGTGACTCCTTTCGGGAACCGGGACCAAAGGACCGCCGGGCGCGGCCAATTCTACGCATGCAAGATGGGTCCGGCAGGCGGCGATTTCAAGCCCGCGCGCCGTAAAGCGTATGTGCGCCAGAGGCGGGACTGGCTCGCGGCGGCACTCGGCGAGTCGGCGATGCCTCGCCGCCGCTAGTCCTTGAGGTACTTGTCGTAGATCGCGCGGTAGCGCCCGCTCTTCTTGAGCAGAGCGAGCCCGGCATTGAAGTCGTCACGCACCTTGGCGCTGCGGAACACCGGCCTGTAGTCCTGCGGGCGCGCGATGGTGAACGCATGTTCCTGTATCAGCTGCGGCTTGAAGCTGCCTGTCTGGGTGAGCTGAAGGGCGAAGTAGCGGAAGATGTTGCGATCGCTCAGTACCACATCGTGGCGGCCCTCGTTGAGCATGCGCACCTGCAGCGACTGATCGTTCTGCTCGTGGTAATTGCCCGCCTGCTTCACCGGCCCCAGCCATTCAGGGTAGCGCTTGTCGGCGCCCTGGAAGGCGATCACGGAGAGCCCCTTCAGGTCTTCAGGCCGGCGGATCTGCAGCCCGCGTGAGCGCAGCGTGATGAACACGTTGTCGTAGACCACCGCCGGGTCGCCGTAGTGGCCGCCATGCGGCAGCATGTCTTCACCCAGATCGGTCATCGCGGCATCCACTTCGCCGGCCTTGAATGCCACCGGCACCCGCGCGAAGGGGTAATACACCGGCTTGAGGCGGTGCCCGCCGCCCGCGGCCAGCGCCTCGGCGATGACCTCGATCTCGATGCCGGAATTCGTCTCAGGGAAGCAGAACGGCGGGATCTTCTCGCCGAACGCCATCCGCACTTCATCGGCGAACGTTGCGGTCGCGACGAAAAGCATCAGGGCAGCGAGCAAGCGATACATCGGCAACCTATCCGGAATGGGTAGCACGAAACGAAATGTAGAACGCCTCGCCACGATGCGGCAGCAAGGGCTTTCCCTAAGCGCGGCCGGCACGTTGCCGCACCCGCGCCGCGGCGTTGCGCAGGGCCACCGCAAAGGTGTCGGCGAGCGGCGTGCCCGGCCGCTGCTGCGGGCGGATCAAGGTCACCCGGAACGGAATCGACACGCTGATCGGCCGCCAGTGCAGGCCCAGGCCTTCGAGCTCGATCGCGGTCAGCGGATTGACGATGGAAAGCCCCAGCCCCTGCCGCACCAGCGCGCAGACCGATACCGCGCTGGTGGTTTCGATCACCAGCCGGCGCTGCACGCCCTGCGTAGAGAACGTTGCGTCGATCGCCTGACGGTAAGCATCCTGCGGCGCGAGGCTGACGAAGGATTCGCCAGCGAAGTCCGCCGGGCGCAGCACGTTCTGGCCCAGCAGTCGATGCCCGTCCGGCAACACCGCCACTTCATCGCCGACGAACAGGTCTTCCGCCAGCGTGCCCGGCGGCGGCTCGGCGTGTTCGGTGAGGCCCAGGTCGAAGCGTTGCGCGCTGAGCCATTCTTCCAGCAGCGGCGATTCCTGCGGCGTGATCGACAGACTCGCTTGCGGATGCACGCGCACGAATTCCGCGCAGGCGGCCGGCAGCAGGCCGTGCGAGAGCGCCGGCAGGCAGGCGACGCTCAGCCGCCCTTGAGCGAAGTGGCGCAGCGATTCGGCAGTGGCGGCGACCCGCTCCAGCCCCACGTAGCTGCGCTGCACTTCATCGAACAACTGCAAGGCGCGCGCGGTGGGCTGCAGGCGGCCGCGCACGCGGTCGAACAGCGTCATGCCGACCACCTGTTCCAGCCGCGCAAGCTCGCGGCTGACCGTCGGCTGCGAGGTGTGCAGCAGCTCGGCGGCGCGGGTGACGTTGCCGGTGTTCATCACGGCGCGGAACACATCAATCAGGCGGTGGGTCAGCAGCATCGCGCATCCATATCAGCAATGCATGATTGACGCACAAATTCGCATTTTTCGAAATACCCGGCACGCGGCACACTGTCGCCATTCCCGAATAGCCATCCCAAATTCAATCCGGACGCGCCACGATGAAGCCCAGCCTGAACCCCGCCCAGCTCCTTGATCTGACCCGCCAGCACGGCACGCCGCTGTGGGTCTACGACGCCGCGGTGATCCGCGCGCACGTCGCCGCGCTGCGCGCCTTCGACACGATCCGCTTTGCGCAGAAGGCCAACTCCAACATCCACCTGCTGCGCCTGCTGCGCGAAGAGGGTGTGAAGGTGGATGCAGTGTCGCTCGGCGAGATCGAGCGTGCGCTGGCGGCCGGCTACAGCTCGCGTAAGGGCGAATCGGGCATCGTGTTCACCGCCGACCTGATCGACCGCGCCACACTGGCCCGCGTGGTCGAAGAAGAGATCCCGGTGAATGCCGGCTCGATCGACATGCTGCATCAGCTCGGCATAGTGTCGCCGGGTCACCGCGTGTGGCTGCGCATCAACCCCGGTTTTGGCCACGGCCACAGCAACAAGACCAACACCGGCGGCGAGCACAGCAAGCACGGCATCTGGCACACGGATCTGCCGGCTGCGCTGGCCGCGATCCGCCAGCACGGCCTGAAGCTGGTCGCCCTGCACATGCACATCGGTTCCGGCGTCGATTACAAGCATCTGGAGCAGGTGTGCGGCGCGATGGTCGAACTCACGCGCCAGCTCGACGCCCCGCTGGAGGCGATCTCGGCCGGCGGCGGCCTGTCGATTCCCTACCGCACGAACGACCCGCAAATCGACACCGAACACTACTTCGGCCTGTGGGATGCGGCGCGCCGCGAAGTCGGCCAGATCCTCGGCGCGACGCCGCACCTGGAAATCGAACCCGGCCGTTACCTCGTCGCCGAGTCCGGCCTGCTGCTGACCGAAGTGCGCGCGGTGAAGCAGGCGGGCAAGAACCGCTTCGTGCTGGTGGATGCGGGCTTCAACGACCTGATGCGGCCGTCGATGTACGGCAGCTTCCACCACATCAGCCTGCTGCCGCAGGACGACAGCCCGCGCGCCGAGCACGCCACCGTGATCGCCGGCCCGCTGTGCGAATCCGGCGACGTATTCACGCAAGGCGAAGGCGGCGTGGTACAGACCCGCGACCTGCCCGAAGCGCGCGTCGGCGACCTGCTGGTGATCCACGATGCCGGCGCCTACGGCGCATCGATGTCGTCGAACTACAATTCGCGCCCGCTGATCCCGGAAGTGATGATCGACAACGGCACCGCCCGCCTGATCCGCCGCCGCCAGACGGTACAGGAACTGCTCGCGCTGGAACTCGAAGCCGGCGGGCAGTGAGCCAACACGACAGAATGACGCTCGCCGAGCGAGGCAGGCTGTCGGATTTTTTTACACCACAGCCATGACGAAAAGTAACCCACTTTACAATCATGGTTTTAGCTCGCAGGCCTGACGATTGCTTCGATTTTGGTGACTTTCGACCATCCAATCACCATATCAAGGCAAAAACAATGAAATCGAATCGTATCGCAGGGTTTTTGCTGGCAGCAGGTATCGGGCTGGGCGCCGGTGGCGCCGATGCTTCGATCATCAATCTGGTCACCAACGGCGGTTTCGAGACCGGCACCTTCACCGGGTGGAGCGTGGCGAGCAGCAACGCAGACACCGATGGCTGCGACAAAGGGTGGGTCGTGTCGACGACGGGTGGGGCAACGGGTTGCTCGTCCGTCGCCAACCCGTTCGGTCGCTATGCGGCCTATCAGTCCTTCGATGGCACCGGCCCGAAAACGCGCACGCTGTCGCAAAACTTCGTTGTACCGACGCTCAGCACCGCGGAGCTCGATTTCTACGACAGCTACGCATTCAACATCGTGCTGGGGCGTGAAATTCCGCGTAGCTTCGACGTGCAGCTGACCTCTGGCGGCGTTACGACGAACCTGTATCACTTCGCCTCGCCGGTAGGCAGCAATGTCAATGCGACGCCCTTCGGACACATCAACGTTGACGTGTCGAGCGTGCTGCTTGGCTTGGCCGGTAAAGCCGCAACGCTGTCGTTCGTAACCACAATTCCGGAAAACTTCAGTGGTCCGGCCGGCTTCGCGCTCGACAACATCTCGCTGAATGTCGATACCACGCCGCCGGTCCATGTGCCGGAACCGGCGTCGCTGGCACTTGTCGGTCTGGGCCTTGCAGGCCTCGCCGCCACACGCAAGCGCAAGGTTTGAACGTACACGCAGCGCCATGTGCAGCAAAAAAAGGGCGATCCACACGGATCGCCCTTTTTTGTTCACGGAGGCTGCATCAGCTCGCCACCACCTCGACCGTGACCCACTCCCCGAAGCGCTGCATCAACGGCGTCTCGCGCACGCCGTCGGTGGTGGCGTACCAGTACGAAAGCTCGGTCGGCACTTCGAGCGAGAAGACCTTGACCAGCCTGCCGGCGGCGCGCTCGCCCGAGGCAATGCTGCGGCGGGTGACGGCGACGCCGGCGCCTACGGGGCCTCGATGTCGTCGAACTACAACTCGCACCCGCTGATCCCGGAAGCGATGATCGACGACGGCGCCGCCAGCCGGATCCGCCGCCGCCAGACGGTGCAGGAAGTGCTGGCGCTGGAACTCGAAGCCGGGCGCTGAACCGTCGGTCGGCTTGACCTGTCGCTTCGTCTTGCGACGCTATGGCGCCAAACGCCACGCGGGGCGCCGCCCCTGACGACCGCATCAAGTCGCCCCCGCGAGCGTCGTTAACACGGCTATCACGACGGAACCGGGAGCGAGTCGCATGCGTGTTTCACCGCCGCGGGCGGCTTTGCTGTTCTGCGCGCTGCTGATGATCAGCGTGAGGGGGACCGCGCGCGAGTTGTTCGTCGTAAGCGAGGCGTTCGCGCCCTATGTGTTTGAGGACAACGGACAGCCAAGTGGTTTCGACTACGAAGTCAGCAAAGCCGTGCTGGCGCAAATGGGGCACACGCTGAAACTGGGCTTCATGCCTTGGCGGAGGGCGCTGCTGATGGCCCAGAAGGGGGAGGTCGACGCGGTGCTGGGAATCGGCCGCGGCGATCAAAACGAACGTGAAGACTACCTGGCGTTTCCCGACGAAGCGTTGTCGGCATCACGCACCACCCTGTTCTACCTCAGCGCCAGACCTTTCCGCTATCAAGGGCTATTCAGCCTTGCCGGCAAGACGGTTGGAACACTATCCGGGTACGCGTACTCGCCCGACTTCGCCAACGCCCCCTACTTCCAGCGTGAGGCCGTGGAGACCCATAGCCAGAACCTGCGCAAACTGCTTCGCGGGCATATCGATCTGGCCATGATGGACACCGCCGTCGGCATCTATACCGCGCGGCAGATGGGCGTATCGGACCAGGTGCGGTACGAGCCAGCGTCGATATCTGGCGGCAAGCTGTACCTCGCATTTTCGAAGGTGCGTGGCCTTGGACCGCTTGCGCCAGCTTTCAGCAAGACGCTCAAGGCCTTCAAGCAGACCGCCGAGTTTCAGGCCATCTTTCTGCGCTACGGCGTTGATCCGGCCGACGTATCACCGCTCGAGTACTGACAACGTCCATGCGGTCCGCAATCGTCACCTTGACGCTGCTCGGCCTTCTAGCGAGTCCGATGTCACTGGCAGCCCCGGACAAAGCGGCCATCGACCGATGGCTAAAGGAATTCCAGCCCAGCACGCTGAGCCGGCAAGAACAGCGCGCAGAACTTGAGTGGTTCATTGATGCGGCCAAACCCTTCCGGGGGCAGACGATCCGCGTCGCATCGGAAACCATCGACACGCACAAATACGAATCCACCGTGCTCGCCAAGGCGTTCACCGAGCTCACAGGCATCCGCGTCGTGCACGACACGATTCCTGAGGGCGAGCTTGTCCGCCAGCTCAAACAGCAGATGCTGAGCGGCAAGAACGTCTATGACGCCTACGTCAACGACAGCGATCTGATTGGCACGCATTTCCGCTACGGCAAGACGCTGGTGCTGAGCGAGTGGATGCAGGGCGAAGGTCGTGACGTGACTCTGCCGACGCTCGATCTGAAGGACTTCATCGGACTCGCATTCACCACCAGCCCGGACGGCAAGCTCTACCAGTTGCCGGACCAGCAGTTCGCTAACCTTTACTGGTTTCGGTATGACTGGTTCTCGCGCCCCGAACTCAAACAGCGCTTCAAGCAGAAATACGGCTACGAACTGGGCGTGCCGCTGAACTGGTCTGCGTATGAGGACATCGCTGCGTTCTTCAGCAATGACGTTCGCGAAATCGACGGCCAACGCATCTATGGCCATATGGATTACGGCAAGAAAGACCCCTCGCTCGGCTGGCGATTCACCGATGCCTGGCTGTCGATGGCCGGCGCAGCAAGCAAGGGTTACCCGAACGGCACGCCGATCGACGAATGGGGCATTCGGGTCGAGAACTGCCGACCGGTCGGTGCATCGGTCGCGCGCGGCGGCGCAACGAACAGTCCCGCGGCGGTGTACGCCTTGCGAAAGTACCTCGATTGGCAGCGTCAATTCGCACCACCAGGAACGCTGCAACTCGACTTCACTGAAGCCGGCCCGATGCCAGGCAGGGGTCAGATCGCGCAGCAAATCTTCTGGTACACCAGCTTCACCGCCGCGCTGACAAAATCCGGCTTGCCGATCAACAACGCGGACGGCTCGCCGAAATGGCGAGTCGCACCGTCACCTCATGGCGCCTACTGGGAGCCGGGTATGCAGCGCGGCTATCAGGACGTGGGCGCTTGGACCCTGCTTAACAGCACCCCGTTAGCACGGCAGAAAATGGCTTGGCTGTATGCGCAATTCACCGTGTCGCGCACGGTGTCACTGAAGAAGTCGATGGTGGGCCTAACCTTCATTCGCGATTCCGACGTCCGCTCGCACGCGATGACGCAGTTGGCGCCGAAACTCGGTGGTCTGGTTGAGTTCTACCGCAGCCCGGCCCGCGTTTACTGGACACCGACAGGCCCCAACGTGCCGGACTACCCGGCGCTGGCGGAGCTCTGGTGGGCGCAGATCGGCGCCGCAACCACGGGCGAGAAGACGCCGCAACGCGCCATGGACGACCTCGCGCAGGACATGGATCGCGTACTCGCCGAGCTGGAGAACGCCGGACTTTCGCGCTGCGCCCCAAAACTGGGATCCGAGCGCGGCAAGGATTTCTGGTTCAGCGCGCCGGACGGACCGAAGCGGCAACTACCGGACGAGCGCCCGCGGGGAAAGACAATCGACTACGACCGACTGCTGCGCATCTGGCGCGAAGGCGGCGACAGCAAATAGCTGGCGCGCTTGCTGCACCCGGTGCACCGCCACAAACGTCTCATCCCGCAGCCACTTCAGCCATGATCCAGGCGCGAAAGCGCTGCATCAGCGGCGTTTCGCGCGCGCGATCTGCGGTGACATACCAGTAGGCGAGATCGGTCGGCACTTCGATCGGAAATAGCTTCACGAGTCGCCCCGCGGCGATCTCCCCTGCCGCGATGCTGCGTCGCGAGACCGCGATGCCGCGGCCGTCGATCGCCGCCTGCAAGGCAAGCGACGAATCGTTGAAGACAAGGCCGTTGCTCGGCACCGTCACCGACAGGCCGGCGCCCCGGAACCAGTCGTCCCAGAACGGATAGTCCTCACGAATCAGGGGGTGCTCAAGCAAGGATTCGGACGACACCGGCGGATGGCGACTGACGTAGTCGGGGCTCGCCACCACCAGCAGCGTGTCCGCCATCAACTTCACCGCGTTGGGCTCGGTGCAGGGCCCGAAGCCGCAGCGGATCGCAACATCCACGCCGTCGCGGGAGAAATCGAGTACCTGCGCGGTCGTGATGATGCTGAACTCAACGCCCGGCTCAACATCAAGGAAGCGCGAAATCCGCGGCGCCAGCCAGCGTGCCGCGAATGACGGCATCGTCGTAATCGTCAGCCGGTTGGGGTTCGCGCGGCGCTTCAGGTTCGCGGCGGCATCACCGATCCGGCAAAGCGCTTCGTTCGCCGTGGCGGCAAAGTGGGCGCCCTCCGGCGTCAATGCCACGCGCTTGCCGCTTCGCTCAAAGAGGCTCACACCGAGCCAGTCTTCCAGCGCCCTCACCTGCTGGCTCACCGCGCCATGCGTGACCGCAAGCTCGTCGGCCGCAGCGCTGAAGCTCGGGTGCCGGGCGGCAGCTTCGAACACGCGCAGCGCACTCAGCGGGGGCAGGCGCGGCGGCTTTTGCATGTTAGTTCAGCTCACAAAGAAGTCAGAAATCATCGACGCAGATTTCCGCGCTAAAGCCAATAATCCACTGAAACGGACTACGCATGCACGGAGACGCAAGAATGAAAGTGAATCTAACACAGGGCGCTATTGATCTAGCGCAAGGAAAGCTATTGTCGCTCGACTCGGCGACGGGCTGGACGCTTCAGGTGAAACGCGGCGTCGTGTGGGCCACGAGCCCCGACATGCCGGGCGACCACTTCATCCGCAGCGGGCAAAGCCTGCGCCTGACCGGCGCATCGCGCGTGATCGTCGAGGCATTGCAGGATTGCGAGATCGGGCTCGCCCCGGCGCAGCGCGCGGCAAAGTCGTCAGCCCGGCACAGCGCGGCGCCGGCAACCGCGTTCAACGCGTGTGCGGCGTAATCACCTGAGAACGGGGTAACGCGTCGGGCCAGATGTGCTCGCCCCACAGCACGTCGATGGCGTGAGCCACCGTGCCGGGGTTGCCGCTGCACCAGAAGCGCACCGGCTGTGCGCTGCCGGCCGAGGCACGATGGCCTTTCTCGTCAAGCTTGCGCGCGAGCTGCCGCGCAACCGCCGCCCCGGTGTCGATCACCTTGACCTGCGGGCCGACAATCGTCTCGACCAGTTCGCGCAGGAACACATAGTGCGTACAGCCGAGCACGATCACATCGGCACCGGCCGCCAGCAGCGGCTTGAGATGGGCTTCGAGTAGGTGGCGCGTGCCGTCCGCTTTCAACTCGCCGCGCTCTACGGCTTCGACGAGGCCGACGCCCGGCTGCGTCACCACATGAACATCGTGACCGAAGGTGTCGAGCAGCGCAGCGAACTGCGCACTCGATAGCGTGCCCACCGTCGCCAGCACACCCACGGTGCCGCTGCGCGTGGCGGCGGTTGCAGGCTTCACCGCCGGCTCCATGCCGATGATCGGCAACGATGGCCAGCGCTCGCGCAATGCGCGGCTGGCCGCCGCGGTGGCGGTGTTGCAGGCGATCACGATGGCCTTCGCATCGTGCTGAACGAGGAACTCGGTCAACTCCAGCGAACGCTCGCGAATCAACTGCTGTGGTTTGTCGCCGTAGGGCGCGTGGCCGGAGTCGGCGCAGTAGAGAAGGGTCTCATCCGGCAGCAGGGCACGGATCTCGCGCAGGACGGAGAGTCCGCCTACGCCGGAGTCGAAGATGCCGATCGGGCGGGTGTCGTTATTGGCCACGGGCGTTTGAGCAGAACGTTCGAGAAGCGGGAATCATAGCCCGCTCAGGCCCGCACACCACACACACCACCCAGGTGAGCCGCTGCGTCGGACCACTGCCGCCTTGGCGCGATTGCCACTGCCTCCGCTGCGACAGCGCTGGCGAAGGATCAAGAACCGTGACTCAACATCGGGGGGACCGACGCGGGACACGAAACCCCTCTACGCCCAGAACGCATCAACGCCCTTGCCGGCGGGGCATTCGGCCACTATTACAACTTTGTTGATTGTAATAATTCCAACATTTCGGATCGCCAGAATGACGGTTTATTGAAGACCGCCATGCTGGCCATGCATCGATTCCTCTCCGTACTCGCCCTTGCGCTGTTGCCTATCGGCGCACAAGCGTTCGCCCAGACCCGCAGCGCGCCACCCGCAACACCGCCACTGGCTCAGGCAGCAGAACTCCGCTCGCTGTCGCAACGGCTTGCCAAGCTGCACTTGCAACTGCGGCTGAACCTCAACGCCGAAGCCGCACAACGGCAGATCGACCAGGGCGTGGTGCGTTTTGATGCCGCGCTGGCGAGCCTGCGCCAGACGCCGCTGCAGGGGCCGGCGGCAGCCACCTTCAAGCGCGTCGACGCCAGTTGGCAGGAGCAGAAACAGCTGATCACCGCAGCGCCGAGCGCCGCCAGCGCCGAGCGCGTGATCCTGAGTGCCGAGGAACTGACGATCGCGGCCGGGCGCCTCGCGATGCAGCTGGAAGGCGCGGAAGAAAGCCCGGTCTGGCGTTTGTCTGACCTGGCCGGCCGCAACAACATGCTGGCACAGCGACTTGCCCGTCTTTACCTGCAGACGCGCTTGGGCGACAAATCGCAAGGCCGCCGCGTGGACATCGAAACCACGCGCAAGGAATTCGTCACCAGCCTGGACGAACTGACGCGCGCACCGCAAACCTCGCCGGCCGTGGCTGACAGCCTCAAGCTCGCGCGCCAACAATGGATCTTCTTCGATGCCGCGATCGGGCCGGACGGTGGGGACGCCAACGCCGCGCGCCATGTCGCGACGACCAGCGAGCGGATCGGGGAAATGATGGACGCGATCGGCAGCAGTTACGCGCGGCAAGCGGCCGAGAAGCCCGCGCGCTAGCGTGGGTAGGGTCGGACGCGGACACCTCAACGGCAGGGCGTAGCATCGTTGTCGCCCCCGCATCTTTCCGTGCAGTAATCGCCCGAGGTATCGCGGCCGTCCGGCCGAAACACGCCGGCAGTCCTGGACTTCAGCGCTCGGCGGGTGCGAGCAGGTCGTAAGCGCCCAGCAGTTTGTGCAGCGGCGGAATCGCCCTGACGCCCACACCGTTGAGCATCGGCACCACTAGCCGCCGTGCATTCACCTGCTCCGCTTCTTCGCGGCTCAGTGCGCCGTAACCACGCGGATACGACCAACCATAGCCCCAGCGGTAAGTGGTGGGAAAGTACGGCGTGCCACCGACGCGCACGCCGGCCAGCATCAGTTTCGCGATCTCGGGCTCGCCGACCGCCGCCACGCATTGCTCCAAGGCCTCGTCGGCGACGACGCGGTCGTCCTTGGTGCCGCCGATCCAGTAAGCGATGTCATGTTTGACGCAGCAGTCGAGCCACAGCGTCTGCTGCCAAGGCGTGCCATCGGGAAAGCTGGAACAGCCGTCGGTGGTGAATGGCTTGATCGTGTCGGCGCTTGCGACGCTCGCCAAAAGACCGCAGAGCACAAATCCCAGGCAAGCAGCACGGCGCCGGCTCGAACGTGGATCTCGCATCAGATTTTCGCCTCCATGTCCTGCCCCGCTTGAGCAGAGCGCGCGGCATGTTGCGCAAGCGCCCAGCCGACATGCTCACGCACCAGTTCCGACGGGTCGGCAGCGCGCGACTGCAGCGCCGCAAGCACCGTCGGCGCCGTCGGCGCATTCCCCAACGCCACCGCGATGTTGCGCAGCCAGCGCTCATGGCCGATGCGGTTGATCGCGCTGCCCGCCATGCGGCTCGCGAAATCGGTCTCGCTCCACGCAAACAGTTCTACCAGCGTGGCGGCGTCGAGGCCGTTACGCGGTGCGAAGTCAGCTTCGGCCGTCGTGCGCGAGAAGCGGTTCCATGGGCAGACCAGTTGGCAATCATCACAACCGTAGATGCGGTTGCCGAGTTGCGGGCGCAAGTCTTCGGGAATCGCGCCCTTGAGTTCGATCGTCAGATACGAAATGCAGCGTCGCGCGTCGACCTTGTATGGCGCCACGATCGCGCCGGTCGGGCAAGCGTCGATGCAGGCGCTGCAGCTGCCGCAGTGCGCGGCGACCGGCTCATCGGGCGGCAGCGCCAGGTCGACGAACAACTCACCGAGAAAGAAGGTTGAGCCTGCGCTGCGATCGAGCAGCAGCGTGTGCTTGCCGCGCCACCCGGTTCCCGCGCGGCTCGCGAGCGCCACTTCCAGCACCGGCGCGGAATCAACGAAGACCCGGTGGCCGAACGCTCCGATGGCCTCGCCGATCCGGTCAGCCAGCTTCTGCAGCCGATTGCGCAACACCTTGTGATAGTCGCGCCCGAGGGCGTAACGCGA
This sequence comes from Niveibacterium sp., assembly GCF_041909475.1. Taxonomy (NCBI): domain Bacteria; kingdom Pseudomonadati; phylum Pseudomonadota; class Betaproteobacteria; order Rhodocyclales; family Rhodocyclaceae; genus Niveibacterium; species Niveibacterium sp. The sequence continues at coordinate 36,280 of NZ_JAYRDJ010000004.1, forward strand.
AACGTAAGCGCGCGTCGGATCGGCGAGTTGCGCTTGCGCATCGCTCGCCGCAGGCCAGTAATCGAGCCGCACCGACACCACAGACAGCGTGCCCGGCACCAGTTCCGCCGGCCGCGCGCGTTTGGTGCCGTGGCGCGCCATATAATCCATCTCGCCGTGGTAGCCGGCCGCGAGCCAGGCTTCCAGCGCCCCCTCCGCATCGCCCAGGTCAACGCCTGAAATGCCGACTGCGGAGAAGCCGAGCGCCCGCCCCCATTCCTTGATCTGCGCCGCGAGCTGCGCCGCATCCGGAGAAGAATTGTGTCTGACCGCCTGCATGCCCCCGATGATAGCCGCTCCCCCGCCGCGGGTTGCGCGCTTGCAGACGAGGCCGCCACCCGCGCACTTGGCGCAGCAATCGCGCCGGCGCTTGAAGCCGGACTGGTCATCTATCTGCTGGGCGACCTCGGCGCGGGCAAAACCACGCTGGTACGCGGACTGCTTGAAGCACTTGGCCACCGTGGTGCGGTGCGCAGTCCGACATACACCTTGATTGAACCTTATGCTGTTTCTAAATTAGACTTGTATCACTTTGATTTCTATCGGTTCACGGACCCGGAAGAATTTGTCGATGCAGGGCTTGAAGAGTACTTCGGTGGCCAGGGCGTATGCCTGGTCGAATGGCCGGACAAAGGCGCGCCCTTTGTGCCGGCGCCAGACCTTGAAGTCCAGCTCGAGCCGGAAGGCGACGGGCGCCGCGCAAATCTGCGTGGCTGCAGCGAGCGGGGCCAGCAATGTCTGAAC
>NZ_JAYRDJ010000004.1:37072-56546 GCF_041909475.1 Niveibacterium sp.
ACCGGATCACGCTTCCGTGCCGATGATGCAGCGTCGCCGGTTCATGAAGTTCGGCGGTGCGGCAATGACGCTGCTCGTCTCGCGCGTCGGCTTCGCAGCCGAAACCAGCATCCTCGCCGTGCGCGTGTGGCCTTCGCAGGACTACACCCGTGTCACGCTCGAAGGGCGCGACACGCTCAAATACACGCACCAGATCGTCAAGAATCCGGAACGTCTGGTGATCGATCTGGAAGGCGCCGAGTTCAACAGCGTGATCCAGAGCCTGCCGGGCAAGATCACCGACAGCGACCCCTACATCAAGCTGATCCGCGCCGGCCGCAACCGGCCCGGCGTGGTACGCCTCGTCATCGAGCTGAAGGCCGAGGTCAAGCCGCAGGTCTTTACGCTCGATCCGGTCGGCCAGTACGGCCACCGTCTGGTGCTGGACCTTTACCCCGCCGAGCCGATCGATCCGCTGCTCGCGTTGATCGAAAAACCCGATCCGATCGTTGCTGCCACCGGCGAAGCCGCTTCGCCGACACGGCCGACCGCACAGGTCGGCAACGGCGACGCAAGCAAACCGAGCAATCCCCCTGAACCGGCGTCCTCCGCACCCGTTCAGGCCGCTGAGCCGGCCAAGCCGGCGCAGCAAGACAACAAGGAGGAGGTCAGCCCGGCCGACCGCAAACACCGCGGCGGCAAGGGACAGGTCACCCGCCTGGCCACGATCGCAATCGATCCGGGCCACGGCGGCGAGGACCCGGGTGCCGTCGGCAAGGCTGGCACCTACGAAAAGAACGTCACGCTCGCGATCGCGCGCCGCCTGAAGGCCAAGATCGACGCCGACCCGCTGCTGCGCGGCATGCTGACCCGCGACGGCGACTTCTTCGTCCCGCTCGGCCAGCGCGTTGCGAAGGCGCGCGCAGTGCAGGCCGATCTGTTCGTATCAATCCATGCGGACGCCTTCATCAAGCCCGACGCGCGCGGCAGCTCCGTCTTCGTGCTGTCGGACAAAGGTGCATCCAGCACTGCGGCGCGCTGGCTGGCGCAGAAGGAAAACGCGGCGGATCTGGTTGGCGGCGTGAACCTTGGCGTCAAGGATGCCCTGCTCGCCCGAACGCTGCTCGACCTGTCACAGACCGCCACGATGCAGGACAGCGCCAAGCTCGGCCGCGCCGTGCTGGGCGAACTCGGCGGCATCAACCAGCTGCACAAAGGCCAGGTTGAACAGGCCGGCTTTGCGGTGCTGAAGGCGCCGGACATCCCGTCCATCCTGGTCGAGACGGCCTTCATCTCGAACCCGGAAGAAGAGCAGCGCCTGAAGGACGAGGCCTATCAGGACAAGATGGCCGACGCGATCCTGCGCGGTATCAAGCGCTACTTCGCGAAGAACCCGCCCGTCCAGCGCAACACGGTCGCATTCATCGGCTAAGGGCTGCGTCACGAGACTGCGCCTGCAGCATGGCGGCAACTAGGCGCGGCAGCGCCGGGTTGCCGACGCGCACCTCCATGGCGGGCGGAAGCGGGCACAGCAGCCAGTTCACCGTGTAATCGAGCCACTCGCCAGGCGCCAGCAGAACGCTGGCACCGTGGTTTTCCAGCTCGACATACACGCCACCGTCTTGCCCCCAGATTTCGATCGGCGCATGCCCCTCTGCACACAGCGCGGGCGCGACCAGGCCAAACTGTTTCACGAACAGCAGCCGCTCGGGCGTGACATGCGCCAGCCAGCCCTCGCGCGGCGCACCGAAGTACTTTCGTCCGACCGCCAGCTGCTCACGATCGAAGGGGTACCACGCAAAGCCATCGCCCCCCTGCACCAGATCGAGCGCCGAAGCGGGCAAGCCTTCTGCGTCCGCGTCGTGATAGAAACTCAAACCGCCCGGCACGCGCGTCACTTCCCACGGGGCGACCCGCAGCGCCCGATCGCCCCGGTTCTCGATGCGATAGCGAATCGCAAAGCCCGGCGAAGCGGAGAGCGGCGCGAAATACTTGCAGAAGCGAAGGCCGCAGACCGGATCGACCGCACTCCGAAACACGGCGGCACCCTGTTCGACTGCCGCAGCGTAGGGAGCGGCGTCCAGTACGGTACGCGGCGGCCATCCCCACGCGGACTGCGGCGCATCCCAGAAGGTCGAACCGTAGTTGTCGGGATGCGCATCGCGCAGCGAAAGCGCCTCGGCCTCGCCGCAGCGCAGTGAAACGATACGGGCACCAACCCGCGGGTCGACTTCGAGCGACACACCTCCGGAAACGAGATGCAGCCGCCCGTCGGCAAGCCAACGCAGCGAGCATCGCGCAGCGCTAGAGATCATTACTGGTTCCATAGTTTGCAAACGTTATCTAGCCGGCAACCCCGTCATCATGAAAGCGCCATCTCAGCCCAAACCGTGATCGAGGCACCGAAAGCCTTATGATTAAAGGATTAAATCTCATGCCGTACTCCCTCAGTGAGCATTCAGAAACATTTCGATGCTCTCAAAGGACTTTCATTTTTGCAAACGTTTTCATATCATGACATCTGACCCATGACAGGCCGGCGACGGTAACGGTTCAACAGCCAAAACCGCTGGCAGTGCGCCGCATACAGCCCAAAAACTGGACCCTCCCACACCATGAACAGCGCAAGCACCTCTTCTTACGGCCACTTCGACGACGCCACGCGCGAATACGTCATCACCCGCCCCGACACGCCCCTGCCCTGGCTGAACTACCTCGGACAGGACGAGTTCTTCGGCCTGTGCACCAACACGGCCGGCGGCTACACGTTTTGGAAGGACGCCAAGCTGCGCCGCCTTACGCGTTACCGCTACAACAACGTGCCCTACGACCTTGGCGGTCGCTACTTCTACGTCAACGACGGTGGCGAGGTGTGGAACCCCGGCTGGAAGCCTGTTAAAGCCAAGGGCGTGAAGTACGAATGCCGCCACGGCCTGGGCTACAGCCGCATCATCGGCGAACGCGACGGACTGGAAGTCGAGGCGCTGTTCTTCGTGCCACCGGGCGAGAACCTTGAAGTCTGGAAGCTCACGGTGCGCAACAAGTCGGCCCAACGCAAAACGCCGAAGCTGTTCTCCTACCAGGAGTTCTGCTTCTTCGAAGCGCTCAACGACATGACGAACTACCAGCGTACCTACTCGATCGGCGAGGTCGAGGTGGAAGGCTCGGCGATCTATCACAAGACCGAGTTCCGCGAGCGCCGCAACCACTACACGCTGTTCGCCTGCACCCGCCCGATCGCCGGTTTCGATACCTCGCGCGACGCTTTTGTCGGCATCCACGAAGGCCTGCATGAAGCGAAGGTGCCCTTCGCCGGCCAAGCCACGAACTCCGTTGCCTTCGGCTGGAATCCGATCGGCTCGCATCAGGTCGATCTCGACCTCACGCCCGGCGCGGAAGAATCCTTCGCCTTCGTGCTCGCCTACGTCGAGCAAGGCGACGCGCCCAAGTTCGACGCCCCCTTCGTGATGAACAAATCGGTCGGCCGTGCCATCGTTGAGAAGTACTCGGCGCCCGGCGCCGTCGATGCCGCCTTCGCCGGCCTCAAGAAGTACTGGGACGACCTGCTCGGCAACTTCCAGGTCGACTGCCCGAACGAGCATGCGCAGCGCATGGCCAACACATGGAACCAGTACCAGTGCATGGCCACCTTCAACATGAGCCGCTCCGCCTCGATGTACGAAACCGGCATCGGCCGCGGCATGGGCTTCCGCGATTCGAACCAGGATCTGCTGGGCTTCGTGCACATGATCCCGAGCCGCGCTCGCGAACGCATCCTCGACATCGCGGCGACGCAACTCTCGGACGGCACCTGCTTCCACCAGTACCAGCCGCTGACGAAGAAGGGCAACGCCGACATTGGCGGCGACTTCTACGACGACCACCTGTGGCTGGTGCTGTCGACTTGCGCGTACATCAAGGAGTCGGGCGACGTCTCCATCCTGCAGGCACCCTGCGGCTACGCGGACAAGGAATATGAAAACGTTGCCAAAGAGACCCTGCTGCATCACCTCGAAACCGCCATCGCCTACACGATGAAGAAGCGCGGGCCCAACGGCCTGCCGCTGATCGGTCATGCGGACTGGAATGACTGCCTCAACCTGAACTGCTTCTCGACCGAACCGAACGAGTCTTTCCAGACCGCCGGGGACGTGCGCGATTCAAAGGCCGAGTCGGTAATGATCGCAGGCCTGTTCCTGTATGCCGCACGCGAGATGGCCGCGCTCTACGAACATCTGGATCGCAACACCGATGCGGCTCGCATGCGTGGCCACTACACCGAGATGCTGGACACGGTAGAGCGCGTCGCGTGGGACGGCGCCTGGTACACCCGAGCCTACGCCGCCGACGGTTCGGTGGTCGGCTCGCACAGCAACGAGGAAGGCAAGATCTTCATCGAGAGCCAGGGCTGGTGCGTGCTCGGCGGCGCCGGCGCCGACAACGGCCGCGCACGGCAGGCGATGGAATCGGTGCATCAGCACCTCTACACGAAGAACGGCGTGGTGCTGCAGCAACCGGCCTACTCCAGCTACGACAAGGCGCTCGGCGAGGTCACTTCCTACCCGCCGGGGGTGAAGGAAAACGCCGGCATCTTCAGCCACAACAACACCTGGATCCACCTCGCCTGGTGCCTGCTCGGCGAGGGCGACCGTGCGCTGGAGTACTACCTGTCGATCTGCCCCTCCGCCAAGCAGGACCAGATCGACACCTACCGCGGCGAGCCCTACGTCTATGCGCAAATGATCGCCGGCAAGGATGCGCCCTGCTTCGGTGAGGCGAAGAACAACTGGCTCACCGGCACGGCCGCCTGGACCTTCGTCGTCGTCAGCCAGGGCTTGCTGGGCATCCAGCCGGATTACGCGGGCCTGCGCATCGACCCGTGCATCCCGAAGGATTGGCCCGGATTCACCGTGACGCGACGTTTCCGCGGCGACACTTTTGAAATCCGCGTCAGCAACCCAGATCAGGTCAGCAAGGGCGTGAAGGCGGTGCGGGTGGACGGCAAGGATGTCGATCCGAAGCGGGCGATCGCGCCGGTTGGCGACGGCCGCACGCATCAGGTGGAAATCGTGCTGGGCGCCTGAGCAGCAGGCACGCGGGCGCGAGTCGGAAAGAAAAAGCGGCGGTCAAATGACCGCCGCTTTCTTTTGGTAAGTCGCGAAACTCAGTAAAGCGAGGCCACCACCGCGACCGAGCGCTTGCCGACCACCGTAATGCGCGGAATCTGCGTCGCCGTAACCGGCGCAGCCGGGAGCACCTGCGCCATCCTCGGGCTGATCTGCGCATCACGGCTTCCAGATGTCTTGCCGTCGCCCGCGCCGACTCCGGCCAGCATCGCGGTACACGCCAGCACAACCATCAGCAGCGCGTTCATCAGATCATCGAGGCGATTCATGTTCATCACAGTCTCCTTGGGGGGATTTTTCGGGGCGCTTAGCAGCGCCTTCAGGGTGATGACACTTTGCCGCCCACCGCGTTGCGAGGCGATGACACGGTACGCAAGGGGAATGTGACCTTTTCACACTCACCCCGCTACACTGGCATGACCACGCCGACGAAGCCCCGAAATGCCCAGCACCCAACCGAACAATCCACTGCACGGCCTAACGCTCGAAACGATCCTCACGCGGCTCGTCGAGCGCTACGGTTGGGAAGAACTCGGCCTGCTGATCCCGGTGCGTTGCTTCCAGTACGAACCCAGCATCAAATCCAGCCTGAAATTCCTGCGCCGCACCCAGTGGGCGCGCGAACGGGTGGAAGCGCTTTACCTGCGCGACGCCTGACACCGCCGAGGGCCGCTGCGCCCGGCGCGCCCAATGCGGCACTGCCGCAGGCTATAATTCGCGTTTTTTGTCAGACGCTTATGCTGGTCTTCCGCGGCCTTCCCGATCGCGCTGAACATGGTTCGGTGCTCACGATCGGCAACTTCGACGGCGTGCACCGCGGCCACCAGGCCCTGCTGCAACTGCTCGTGCGCGAGGCGCGCGAGCGCGCGCTGCCGGCCACGGTGCTGACCTTCGAGCCGCATCCGCGCGAATTCTTCGCGCCCGAATCGGCCCCGCCGCGCCTGTCGCGCCTTCGCGAAAAACTCGAATACATGGCCGAATGCGGCGTCGACTGCGTCTATGTGCTGCGCTTCAACAAAGCGCTCGCCTCGCTCGATGCCGAGGCCTTCGTCGAAAACGTGCTGGTGCGCGGCCTGGGCGTGCGGCATCTGTTGATCGGCGACGATTTTCGCTTCGGCCGTGGCCGCGGCGGGGATTTCGCGTCGCTGCAGCAGGCGGGCGAAACCTGGGGCTTCCGCGTTGAATCGATGCCGACGCTCGATTTCGACGGCGAACGGGTGTCCAGCTCGGCGGTGCGCGACGCGCTGGTTTCCGGCGACATCGAACATGCCGAGCGCCTGATCGGCCGCCCCTACACGATGAGCGGCCGCGTGATGCACGGCGACAAGATCGGCCGCACGATCGGCTTCCCGACCGCAAACATCCAGATCAAGCGCAACCGCGCGGCCTTGCACGGCATCTACACGGTGACGGTGGATGGCATCGGCGAGGCACCCTGGCCGGGCGTGGCGAGCCTCGGCAACCGCCCGACGATCACGAAGAATGGCGCGGCAAGGCTGGAGGTCTTCCTGTTCGGCTTCAGCGGCGATCTGTACGGCAAACACTTGCAGGTGCACTTCCTGCACAAGCAGCGCGACGAGGAGAAATACGGCTCGCTCGCCGAACTGACCGCGGCGATCAACCGCGACTGCGAAATCGCGAAGGAAATCCTCGCGCAGCATCGAATTCCGGTGCCGGCGACCTGAGCGGTCGTCGGCGCCCCGCCTTGTCGGCGGCAGCCCTGCGTGATTACCCCGCGGAGCCCGCCCAGAACCGAATCCCCTGCATTCACGCAAAGATTGAAGAGATAGCAAGCCATGGCTGATTACCGGAAAACGATGAACCTGCCCGACACCGCCTTCCCGATGCGCGGTGACCTGCCCAAGCGCGAGCCGGGCTGGGTGGCGGGCTGGCAGAAGAGCCAGCTGTACCAGAAGATCCGCAAGGCCAGCGCTGGCCGCCCGAAGTTCATCCTGCACGACGGCCCGCCCTACGCGAACGGCAACCTGCACCTGGGCCACGCGCTGAACAAGATCCTCAAGGACATCATCGTCCGCTCGAAGACCCTGGCCGGTTTCGACGCCCCCTATGTGCCGGGCTGGGACTGCCACGGCCTGCCGATCGAACACAAGATCGAAGTCACGCATGGCAAGAACCTGCCCGCCGACAAGGTGCGCGAGCTGTGCCGCGCCTACGCCACCGAGCAGGTCGAGATCCAGAAGAAGGAATTCATCCGCCTCGGCGTACTGGGCGACTGGGACAACCCCTACCTGACGATGGCCTTCGCCAACGAGGCGGGCGAGATCCGCGCACTGGCCGAAATGGTCAAGCAGGGCTACGTATTCAAGGGCCTGAAGCCGGTGAACTGGTGCTTCGACTGCGGTTCGGCGTTGGCCGAAGCGGAAGTCGAATACGCCGACAAGAAGTCGCCGACGATCGACGTGGCTTTCGCGGTGTCGGATGCCGACGCCGGCAAGCTCGCCGCCGCCTTCGGCCTTGCCGCGCTGCCTAAGACCGCTTACGCGGTGATCTGGACCACCACGCCCTGGACAATCCCCGCCAACCAGGCGCTGAACATGCACCCGGAGTTCGACTACGCGCTGGTCGATACCGGCGAGAAGCTGCTGGTGCTGGCGAAGGACTTGGTCGAGGACTCGCTCAAGCGTTACGGCCTCGAGGGCACGGTGCTCGCGACGACCAAGGGCCAGGCGCTCGATCGCATCGAATTCCGCCATCCGTTCTTCGACCGCGTGTCGCCGGTGTACCTGGCCGACTACGTCGGGCTGGATGCCGGTACCGGCGTGGTGCACTCGGCGCCTGCGCACGGCGTGGACGACTTCAATTCCTGGCTTGCCTACGGCCGCCGCAACGACGAGATCATCTCCATCGTCAAGGGCAACGGCGTCTATGTTGAGGACCTGCCCTTCTTCGGCGGCCGGATGATCTGGAAGGCCAACCCGGTCATCGTCGAAAAGCTCACCGAAGTCGGCGCCCTGCTCTCGCACGGCACCGTCAGCCACAGCTACATGCACTGCTGGCGCCACAAGACGCCGGTGATCTACCGCGCCACCGCGCAGTGGTTCGTCGGCATGGATAAATTGCCGAAGGATGGAAAGAGCCTGCGCGACAAGGCGCTGGGCGCGGTCGAGGCGACCGCCTTCTACCCCGCCTGGGGCAAGCCGCGCCTGCACGCGATGATCGCCAACCGCCCGGACTGGTGCATCTCGCGCCAGCGCACCTGGGGCGTGCCGATCCCCTTCTTCCTGCACAAGGAAACCGGTGAGCTGCACCCGCGCACCGTCGAGCTGATGGAAGAAGTCGCCAAGCGCGTTGAGGTCTCTGGCATCGAAGCCTGGTCCAAGCTCGACGCCGCCGAACTGCTGGGCGCCGAGGCTGAGCACTACACCAAGATCAGCGACACGCTGGATGTGTGGTTCGACTCCGGCACCACGCACTGGCATGTCCTGCGCGGCTCGCACAACGACGGCCACACCAGCGGCCCGCGCGCCGACCTGTACCTCGAAGGTTCGGACCAGCACCGCGGCTGGTTCCACTCCTCGCTGCTGACCGGCGCCGCAATCGACGGCCACGCGCCCTACAAGGCGCTGCTGACGCACGGCTTCACCGTGGACCAGCAGGGTCGCAAGATGAGCAAGTCGCTCGGCAACGTGATCCTGCCGCAGGAAATCAGCGACAAGATGGGCGCCGAAATCCTGCGCCTGTGGGTCGCCGCGACCGACTACTCAGGCGAACTCGCGGTGTCGAAAGAGATCCTCGACCGCGTCGTCGAGACCTACCGCCGCATCCGCAACACGCTGCGTTTCCTGCTCGCGAACACCGCCGACTTCGACATCACGACAAACGCCGTGCCGGTCGAACAGTGGCTCGATATCGACCGCTACGCGCTGGCCTTCACCCGCAAGCTCGCGACGCAGGCTGAGGCCGACTACGCGAAGTTCGAGTTCCACCGCGTGGTGCAGGCGCTGCAGATCTTCTGCTCCGAAGACCTCGGCGCCTTCTACCTCGACATCCTCAAAGACCGCCTCTACACCACCGCGCCGGATTCCGTGGCACGCCGCGCCGCGCAGACCGCGCTGTGGCACATCGTGCAGACGGTGGTGAAGCTGATGGCGCCGATCCTCTCCTTCACGGCAGAGGAAATCTGGGCCGTGCTGAACGGCAACAACCCGGACGAATCGGTGATGCTGCACACCTTCCACGCCCTGCCGGCGCAGGAAGGCGAAGCCGGGCTGATCGCCCGCTGGGAGACGATCCGTGCAGTGCGTGGCGAAGTCTCCAAGGCGGTTGAAGCGGTGCGCACCGAAGGCAAGATCGGCGCCTCGCTGCAAGCCGAAGTCGAGATCCGCGCCGGCAGCGACAAGTTCGATGCGCTGGCCTCGCTCGGCGACGACCTCAAGTTCGTGCTGATCACCTCGGCCGCGACGCTCGTGAAGGTGGCGGGCGAAGCCGACGAGGCGATCGTCGTCACGCCGACCGCGCAGCAGAAATGCGAGCGCTGCTGGCACTGGCTCGCCGACGTCGGCGTGAACGCCGAACACCCCACGCTTTGCGGCCGCTGCGACAGCAACCTGCATGGCGACGGCGAGGTGCGCACGCATGCCTAAGCGCTTTCTGGCGTGGCTGAGCCTCTCGGGCCTGGTGATCGTGCTCGACCAGATCACCAAGCTCGCGGTGCTGCGCAACCTGAAACTCGGTGAGGCGATCCCCTACACCGACTTCTTCCAGCTGGTATTCGTCTACAACCCCGGCGCGGCGTTCAGCCTCCTCGCCGACCAGCCGGGCTGGCAGAAGTGGTTTTTCGTCACGCTGGCGGTCGTCATCTCGGCCTGGCTGCTGATGCTGTTGAAGCGCCACGCGAACGAGCGCCTTCAGCCGCTGGCCTTCGCGCTGATCATCGGTGGCGCGTTGGGCAATGTGATCGACCGCATCGCCTACGGCGCAGTGGTCGATTTCCTGTACTTCCATGTCGGCCGCTACGGCTGGCCAGCCTTCAACGTGGCGGATTCGGCGATCTCCGTCGGCGCCGTGCTGATGATTGCGGCCCAACTCTTTGCCGGCCGCGAGCCGGCCGCGGACACCAAGTCATGAACCTGATCGGTAACGAAAGCCTCGTCACGCTGCACTTCCGCTTTGCGCTGCCGGACGGCACCGTGATGATCTCGACCTTTGAATCGACGCCCGCGACGCTGCAGATCGGCCGCGGCGAACTCGGCCGCAAGATCGAGGATTGCCTGATCGGCCTCTCGGTCGGCGCCGAGCGCAGCTTCGATCTGGCCGCCGGCGAAGCCTTCGGGCCGCGTCACGAAGAGCTAGTGGAGCGGATTCCGCGCGGCGAACTTCCCGCCGATGTCGAACTCGAAGCGCAAGCCGTACTGACCTTCACCGCACCCGACGGCAACGCCTTCTCCGGCCGGGTGCTGGAGATCGATGACGACAGCGTGGTGATGGATTTCAACCACCCGCTCGCCGGACGCGCCGTGCGCTTCGACGTGCAGGTAGTCGGCGTCAGCTGACGTCCGCGCCACCCAACAAGAACAGAACCAGCCCCATACAGAGACCGAAAATGGAAGTCCTCCTCGCCAACCCTCGCGGCTTCTGCGCCGGCGTGGAACGCGCCATCACCATCGTCGAGCGCGCGCTCGAACTCTACGGTGCGCCGATCTATGTGCGACACGAAGTGGTGCACAACAAGTTCGTCGTGGACGACCTGCGCAACAAGGGCGCGGTGTTCATCGAAGACCTCGCTGATGTGCCGGCTGGCAACACGGTGATCTTCTCGGCCCACGGCGTATCGCAAGCAATCCGCACCGAGGCCGAAGCCCGCGGCCTGAAGGTGTTTGACGCCACCTGCCCGCTGGTCACCAAGGTTCACCTCGAAGTGCAGCGTATGCGCGCGCAGGGCCGCGAGATCATCATGATCGGCCACAAGGGCCACCCGGAAGTCGAAGGCACGATGGGCCAGAGCGAAGGCGGCATGTACCTCGTCGAGACCGTCGAAGACGTCGCCGCGCTGCAGGTGAAGGACGAGAACCTGCTCGCCTACGTGACGCAGACGACACTGTCGGTCGACGACGCGCAGACCGTGGTCGACGCGCTGCGCGCCCGCTTCCCAGCCGTGGTCGGGCCGAAGAAGGACGACATCTGCTACGCCACGCAAAACCGCCAGGACGCGGTGAAGTTCATGACGCCGCAGGTGGATGTGGTGTTCGTGGTCGGCTCGAAGAACAGCTCCAACTCCAACCGTTTGCGCGAAGTCGCCGAACTGCGCGGCGTGCCGGCCTATCTGGTCGACAACGCGGCCGGCATCGACCCCGCTTCGCTGGAAGGCAAGCGCCGGATCGGCGTTACGGCAGGCGCCTCGGCGCCGGAAGTGCTGGTCACCGAGGTGATCGAACGCCTCAAGGCGCTCAGCGGCGCCAGCGTGCGAACGCTGGACGGCGTCACCGAGAACGTGAATTTCCCGATTCCGGCAGAGCTACGGCCACAGGCCTGAGCGCTCGCTTTCACCCGCAAAAGCCCGGCCAGCGCCGGGCTTTTTGCTTTGTCGCTGGCGCGACAAAGCTTGAGCCATCGCAAGCGCCGGGCCGCCGCAAGCCCTTAATCTAACAGTGATTTCTGCGCTCCAATGCAGTCTCCCCCGACCCTGGAGCGCGAGGAGCTTGCCATGTTCACGATTCTCGCCCTGCTGACCGTTGCAGCAGCCTACCCGACCTGGAAAGCGTTCAAGGACGCTGAAGCCGGCAAGTTCGACAAGCCGGTCTACAAGCGGCCCAACTTCTACATCTGATCCCGAGCGCAGCCTCGGGCTGTCCAACAGCCCGCAGCGCGACCCCTTTCTGGGTCGCACAACGCCGCCCCCGGCGGATTCGCCCAGCGGCCGCTTCAGCCCGGCTGATTCCGCATCCAGTCGGCGGTCTTGAAAAGCGAACCTTCGAGATGCTGCCGCAGCGCGGCTGACATCGGCTGCGCATCCATCGCCTTGTGCATACAGGCGAGCCATTGGTCGCGTTCCTTCACGCCGATCGGGAATGGCATGTGGCGCGCGCGCAGCATCGGATGGCCCTTGCGCTCGACGAACATGTCCGGCCCGCCGAGCCAGCCGGAGAGAAACCAGTACAGCTTGTCGCGCGACTCATCCAGGTGCGCCGGATGCAATGCCCGCAACTCGGCGAACTCCGGCTCCAGATCCATCAGATCGTAGAAGCGATCAACCAGGCCGCGTACCGCGGCGTCACCCCCGAGCAAGTCGTAGGGCGTGTTTTCGGGACTAGGGTGCATCGTGACTCTTTCTGAAACGAGCTTCGATGATGCCACGAAGCCGCCCCGCATCCGCCCCCGGACCGACCTGCCTCAGCCTGTCGGCGGCGTGGTCTTGCGCGGCGAACGCAGCGCCGCTTCGATGCCCTTGCGCGCCCAGCGGAGGAACTCGAGATCGTCGTCGATCGCAGACTCGGGCAAGGGGTAGTAACGCAGCGATTGCTGGCTGCCGTCTTTCATCGCGTAGGTGAAGGGGCTGAGCCCTTCGCGTTCGAACTCCGCCACGCTCAGCGCATCGGCCTTCACATAGAACACGTCGTCGCTGACGATCGCGAAGAACAGCTCACCGCTGTAGAGCCCGTAGGCACCGAACATCCGCCGCACCCGGATGCCGCCCAAGGGTGCGAGGCGCTCGCAGAGCCAGTCGACATACTCGTTGCGCCGCGTTGCCATGCTTCCTCCTGCCCGCTCAAGTTTCCGGAATACCCGCCGAAATCCCTCGTCAGGAGCGCGTTCCGGCGTTTCAGGTGACAAAACTTTACTAGGCCGCACATAGGCCGGGAGCTAACATGCCCTTCGTCCGCCGAAATCCGCAAGGGGAGATTGTCGCGATCCTGCGAGATCAGGAAACGGATGCGCAGGAAGAGTTGCCCAACGACCACCCTGATTTGCTCGCGTTCCTCGGCCGCGATCCGGGCGAGAGCTTCGCCGCGCTGGATGCGGACTTCATCCGCGTGCTGGAAGACCTGATCGACGCACTGATCGACAAAGGCGTCTTGCGGGTGACCGATCTGCCGCACGGCGCACAGCGTAAACTCTCGGCACGCAAAGGTTTGCGGCGCCGCCTTATCGGCGCGCTGGATCTGCTGGGCGATCAGGACGTGATCTGAACCTGCGTACCCAGCGACAGAACCGGAATTCTGAATGAGTGACACCCAGCCGAACGCAAAACCCTGGGAGGTCAACGAGCACGGCGTGCACGACGATCCGCTGCTCGACTGCCTCGCCGCCCTTACCCGTATCCACGGCAGCCCGTGGACCCATGAAGCCCTGGCCGCCGGCCTGCCGCTGGTCAACAACCGCCTGACGCCCTCGCTGCTGCCGCGTGCCGCAGCGCGCGCCGGGCTGTCCGCAAGACTGGTGCGTCAGCCCTTGTCGGCTGTCCGGCCGGCGCTGCTGCCGGTGATCCTGCTGCTCAACGACGGCCGCGCCTGCCTGCTGCTTGAACTGGGTGAGCAAGGCGATGCAAAGGTGCGCTTCCCCGAGGCCGGCGAAACCGCTGTCGCGATTAGCCGGGACGAGCTCGCGGCCCTGCACGCCGGCGTGGTCTGCTACGTGCGCCCGCGCTTCCGCTTTGAAGCGCGAGTGCCGGAAGTCGGCAAGGTGCGCGCGCGACACTGGTTCTGGGGCGCCATCTTCTCGAACTGGCGGCTTTACCGCGACGCGGTGCTGGCCTCGGTGCTGGTGAACATCTTCGCACTGGCGATGCCGCTGTTCTCGATGAACGTGTACGACCGCGTCGTACCCAACCGTGCCGAGGAAACCCTCTGGGTGCTCGCGGTGGGCGCGGTACTCGTACTCGGCTTCGACCTCGCGCTGCGAACGCTACGCGCCTACATCATCGACACCGCCGCGAAGCGGATCGACGTGTCACTGTCGTCGAAGATTCTCGAACGCGTGCTGGGCATGCGGATGGAGTCGCGCCCCGAATCCGTTGGCTCGTTCGCGTCGAACCTGCGGGCGTTTGAAAGCGTGCGGGACTTCATCGCCTCGGCCACCGTCACCACGCTGGTCGACCTGCCCTTCGTGTTTGTCTTTGCCTTCGTCGTCGCGTGGCTGTCGCCCTGGCTGCTGCTGCCCGCATTCGCCGGTGCGGTGATCGTGCTGTTCCTCGCCTTCGTGGTGCAGGACAAGATGCACGAACTGACCGAGACGAGTTATCGCGCCAGCGCGCAGCGCAACGCAACGCTGGTCGAGAGCCTGGTCGGCATCGAATCGATCAAGACCGCCGGCGCCGAGGGCTGGATCCAGCGACGCTGGGAACGGACCACGCTGTTCCTCGCTCAGGTCGGCACGCGCTCCAAACTGCTCTCTTCGCTGATCGTGAACTTCTCGCAGACGGTGCAGCAGGCGGTGTCGGTGGTGGTGATCATCACCGGTGTCTATCTGTTGCTGGACGCCAAGCTTTCGATGGGCGGCATCATCGCAGCGAGCATGCTGACCGGGCGGATGCTCGCGCCGCTGGGCCAGGTGGTCGGGCTGCTGCTGCAGTATCACAACGCGCGCACCGCGCTGACCGGCATCGAACAGCAGATGACGCTGCCGATCGAACGCCCGGACGACGCCCCCTTCCTGCACCGCGCGCAGTTCCGCGGCGAGATCGAGTTCCGTGATGTGAGCTTCCAGTACCCGGGGCGCGAGCAGTACGCCTTGCGGCGCGCATCGTTCCGCATCAGTGCGGGGGAAAAGGTCGGCGTGATCGGTCGCGTGGGTTCGGGCAAGACGACGCTGGAAAAGCTGATCCTCGGGCTCTACCAACCGAGCGATGGTGCGGTGCTGATCGACGGTATCGACGCACGCCAGATCGACCCGGCCGAACTGCGCCGAGCCGTTGGCTTCGTACCGCAGGACGCTACGCTGTTCTACGGCAGCCTGCGCCAGAACATCGCGCTGGGCGCGCCCTTCGCCGACGATGCGGCGATTCTCGCCGCGGCCGACATTGCGGGCGTCACCGAGTTTGCCAACGCGCATCCGCGCGGCTTTGACATGCCGATCGGCGAGCGCGGCGAGTCGCTGTCGGGTGGGCAACGGCAGGCCGTAGCGATTGCGCGTGCCTTGCTCAACGACCCGCCGATGCTGCTGCTGGACGAGCCCTCGAGCAACATGGATCACCAGAGCGAAGACCGCCTGAAGAAGAAGCTGCGGGAGTTCTCACACGCCAAGACACTGTTGCTGGTGACCCATCGCACTGCACTGCTGGAACTGGTCGATCGCCTGATCGTGATCGACAACGGCCAGATCGTTGCAGACGGACCCAAAGCACAGGTCGTTGAAGCCCTGCAGCAGGGCCGCATCGGGAGGGCGCACTGATGAAGTTCCGCATCCCTACCCTGCTTCAACGCGCGGGCCAGTGGTCCTTCCGCAAGACGACCGGTGCACTCGACCGCCTGCTGCTGTTCGCAAGCAAACGCGATCTGCACGACGACGCGGACTTCCTCGCCGATGCAGACTGGGCGATCGCCGAGCAGACACCACGCGGCGCACGGCTGGCAGTCTGGATTTCGCTCGCGGCGGTGGTGGTGCTGGTCATCTGGGCCGCGTTTGCGAAGATCGACGAAGTGACGCGCGGTGACGGCAAGGTGATCCCCTTCTCGCAGAACCAGCTGATCCAGAGCCTGGATGGCGGCATCGTGCAGCAGATCCTGGTACGCGAGGGCCAGACCGTCGAAAAGGGCCAGCTGCTGCTGAAGATCGACCCCACCCGTTTCGTCTCGTCACTGCGCGAGAACCGCTCACAGTACCTCGCCCTGCTCGCCAAGGCGGCACGCCTTGAAGCGATTGCCGAGGGGCGCGCCTACGAGCCACCGCCCGAAGCATTGAAGGAAGTGCCGGAAGTGGTAGAGCAGGAGCGCGCTGCCTATGAATCGAAGCGGCTAGAGTTGGAGGCCACCGTTGGCATCGCTCGCCAGCAGCTCACGCAACGCACGCAGGAACTTAACGAAGTGCGTGCCCGCCGCGAGCAGGCTTCGCAAAGCTACGACCTCACCGCCCGCGAGCTTGAAGTTACCCGGCCACTGACGAAGACCGGCGCGGTGTCGGATGTGGAGCTGCTGCGCCTAGAACGCGATGTCGCACGCTATCGTGGCGAGCGCGACGCCGCGAATGCGCAGATCCCGCGTATCCAGGCCGCGATCGGCGAAGCACAGCGCAAGATTCAGGAAGTCGAGCTGCAGATGAAGAATCAGGCGCGCTCCGACCTTTCCGACGTCAACGCGAAGCTCGGCGCCTTGTCCGAAGGCAGCGTCGCGCTGGCGGACCGCGTCAAGCAATCGGAGGTGCGCGCACCGATGCGCGGCACGGTGAAACAGATCTTCGTGCACACCGTCGGTGGCGTGGTGCAACCGGGCAAGGAAGTCGTCGCCATCGTGCCGAGCGACGATGCACTGCTGCTCGAAGCGCGTGTGCTGCCGAAGGACATTGCTTTCCTGCGCCCCGGCCAGAAAGCGCAGGTGAAGTTCACCGCGTACGACTTCTCCATCTACGGTGGGCTGGAAGGCACGCTGGAACAGATTGGCGCCGACACCGTAGTGGACGAGAAGGGCAACGCCTTCTACGAAGTGCGTGTGCGCACGACGACCAGCACCATCGGCCCGAAGAAGCTGCCGATCATCCCCGGCATGGTCGCGGAGGTCGACATCCTGACTGGCAAGAAGTCGATCCTGACCTACCTGCTCAAACCCGTGATCCGCGCCAAGGCGGCGGCGATGACTGAACGATGACGCATCCGCTGCTGGTTCTTGCCACTCACGACGACCATCTCGCGCGGCGCTGGCATGCGCTCGGCGAGCGCTGGCCGATCGTTCGCACCAACCGCTTCGACGCCCTGCCCGCTGGCGCCCGTCTGGCGCTGATCGACGCCGAACTACCCGATCTGCCGCCGATGGGCGACCCACGCTGGCCGCGCCTGGCGGCGGGCTTGCGCATGGTCTTCGCAAGCAGCCGGCCGAACGACGCGGAAGGCCTTGCCGCCATCGAAGCAGGCTGCAGTGGCTACTGCCACGCGTTCGCATCGCTCGAGCAACTGACACAGGTGCTGGATGTGGTGGCATCCGGCGAACTGTGGGTGGGGCGCACGATTCTCAACCGCCTGCTGCGCGCGGTGGACCTCGCCAGCAAAGCGCCTGCTGCGCCCGGCTGGGCCGCCGGGCTGACCGAGCGCGAACAGCAAGTCGCCCAGCGCGCCGCAATCGGCGAATCGAACGCCGATATCGCCGCGGCGCTCGATATTACCGAGCGTACGGTCAAATCCCACCTCAGCGCGGTGTTCGAAAAGATCGGCGTCGCCGACCGCCTGCAGCTCGCGCTGCGCGTACACGGCATCAAGTAAACACGCCGTGTAACACCGTTTCACAAGCTCGGCCCGTCTCCCTGTCCTTGAGTACGATGCGCCGCCCCGTTGGGCGGCGTAGTTTCGAGGGCAATTTGAATCAGTCCGTCCGGGAGACATTTCATGGCCACCACCACCAACCGCGCAGAAGGTACCGTTGCCCGCCTCGAAGGCAAGGCCTGGGTACGCGAATCGGACGGCAGCCTGCGCCCGATCCACCTTGGCGAACGAATCGCCGAGGGTCAGGTGGTGGTCACCGACAACGGTGCGGTGGTTGAACTGCGCGGCAGCAATGGCGACCCGGTGACGCTCGGTGGTGGTCGTGAAGTGCTGGCCGACGCCAGCCTGCTGACGCAGGACGCCGTGCCCGCACAGGACGCCGCCCTGACGCAGCCGGACGCCGAAATCGACCGCGTAATCGCCTCGCTCAATTCCGGCGCCGATCCGCTTGCCGAACTCGACCCGACCGCAGCCGGCCTGGGTGGCGGCACGGGTGGAGAAGGCCACGGCTTCGTCCGCCTGCTGCGCATCAGCGAAGGTGTGGACCCGCTGAGCTTCCAGACCAGCGGCCCGATCGCAACCGACACGGTCGAGCGGCAGACGTTCTCGGCGATCACCGCCGAGGCCAACGCGGCCCCGGTTGCAGCGCCCTTGTCGGTGAGCTTGCCCGAAGACACCAGCACCGGCATCAAGCTCGACGGCGTGCTGAGCGACCCGAACGGCGACCCGGTCACACTGATCGGCACGCCGACCGCGAGCGTCGGCACCGTCACCGTGAATACCGACGGCACCCTGACCTATACGCCGCCGCCCAACTACAACGGGCCGGCGACGATCATCTACACCGTCAGCGACGGCCGCGGCGCCACCGCCGACGGCACCATCACCGTCAACGTGACGCCGGTGAATGACGCACCCACCACCACCGACGTCGCGGTCACCACGCTCGAAGACACCCCCGTCGCAGGCCGTACGCCAGGCGCGGATGTCGATGGCGATACGCTGAGCTACAGCAAGGGGTCGGACCCCGCGCACGGCAGCGTCACCGTCGACACCGACGGCACCTGGATCTACACGCCGACGAAGGACTACAACGGGCCGGATTCCTTCACCGTGATGGTGTCCGACGGTAGGGGCGGCACCACCACCGCCACCGTCAGTGTCGGCGTCACCCCGGTGAATGATGCGCCGGTTCCCGGCACCACCGACGGCCCCGCCGGCACCCCGGTCAGCGATGCCAACATCGACCCGACAACCGGCCACTACGCCCTGAGCACGCCGGAAGACACGCCGATCAGCGGGCAGGTGAAAGCCACCGATGTCGACGGCGACAGCCTGAGCTTCGCCAAGGCGAGCGACCCGGCGCACGGCAACGTCACCGTCAATACGGATGGCACCTGGACCTACACCCCGGCGAAGGACTTCAACGGGCCGGACAGCTTCACCGTGACCGTATCGGACGGCAAGGGTGGCACCGCGATTGCCACGGTGGATATCGGCGTCACGCCTGTCAATGACCCAGCAACCATCCTGCCTGTTAGACCGGGTGCCGATGGAGGCGCGGTAAAGGAAGACGTCACACTCACGACTGGTGGCCAGTTGGTCGTGTCGGATATGGATGCCGGCCAGGCCGTGTTCCAGCCGCAGACGGCGGTCGCAGGAGCCCACGGCTCCTTCTCGATCGATGCGGCGGGCAACTGGACTTACACGCTCAACAACGCTGATCCAGTGGTGCAAGCGCTGGGCGAAGGCCAGACGCTGCCGAGCGAAGTGTTCACGGTCAAGAGTGCCGATGGCACGACCAGCACCGTGACCGTTTCGATCATCGGCACCAACGATGGCGCGGTGATCACGCCGTCAGTGCCGGGCGGCGATGCCGGCAGCGTGACCGAGGACAGCGTGCTGCTCACTTCCGGCAAGTTGCTGGTCAGCGATGTCGACACTGGCGAAGCGGTGTTCCAGCCCGGCACGCAGACCGGTACGTACGGCGCACTCACAATCGATG
>NZ_JAYRDJ010000004.1:56646-166343 GCF_041909475.1 Niveibacterium sp.
CGCCAGCACGGCCGGCGCCTACGGTGACTTGGTGATCGCCGCCGACGGCACGTGGTCCTACACGCTGCGCAACAGCGACAGTGCCGTACAGGCGCTCGGGGCCAGCGACAGCAAGACAGAGACCTTCAGCGTCGCGCTGTCCGACGGAACGAGCTCGAGTATCACGATCAACGTGCTCGGCACGAACGACGCTGCGCTCATCACGCCTGCAGTCCCGGGCGGCGATGCGGGCAGCGTGACCGAGGACAGCGTGCTGCTCACTTCCGGCAAGTTGCTGGTCAGCGATGTCGACACTGGCGAAGCGGTGTTCCAGCCCGGCACGCAGACCGGTACGTACGGCGCACTCACAATCGATGCCGCCGGCAACTGGAGCTATTCGCTCAACAACGCGGCGGCCAACGTGCAGTCGCTCAAAGGCACCGACACGGTCACCGAGACGATCGTCGTCAAGAGCGCCGACGGCACGCCGCACAACATCGTCATCACGATCCACGGCCAAGATGAGACCACGGCCGCCGGCAATGGCACGGTGCAGGAAGACGTAACGCTCACGAGCAGCGGCACGCTCACGACGTCGGGCGTCGCCAGCTTCGTCCCCGCCAGCACGGCCGGCGCCTACGGTGACTTGGTGATCGCCGCCGACGGCACGTGGTCCTACACGCTGCGCAACAGCGACAGTGCCGTACAGGCGCTCGGGGCCAGCGACAGCAAGACAGAGACCTTCGTGGTCGCCCTCTCGGACGGCTCCAGCACCACGATCAGCATCAATGTACTCGGCACCAACGACGGTGCACAGATCACACCAGCTGCACCGGGCGCCGATGCCGGCGCGGTAAAGGAAGACGTCACGCTGACAACTGGCGGCCAGCTGGTCGTCACCGATGTCGACGCGGGCCAAGCCGTGTTCCAGCCGCAAACCGCGGTGGCCGGTGCACACGGCTCCTTCTCGATCGATGCATCGGGTAACTGGACTTACACGCTCAACAACGCCGATCCAGCGGTGCAAGCGCTGGGCGAAGGCCAAACGCTGCCGAGCGAAGTGTTCACGGTCAAGAGTGCCGATGGCACGACCAGCACCGTGACCGTTTCGATCATCGGTACCAACGACAGTGCGGCGATCACGCCGTCGGTTCCGGGCGCCGATGCCGGCGCGGTGAAGGAAGATGTCACACTCACGACCGGCGGCCAACTCGTGGTCGTTGACGTGGATGCCGGCCAGGCCGTGTTCCAACCGCAAACCGCGGTCGCAGGAGCCCACGGCTCTTTCTCGATCGACGCGGCCGGCAACTGGACTTACACGCTCAACAACGCCGATCCGGTGGTGCAAGCGCTGGGCGAAGGCCAAACGCTGCCGAGCGAAGTATTCACGGTCAAGAGTGCCGACGGCACGACCAGCACGGTCACGGTTTCTATCGCCGGCACGAACGATGGCGCGCTGATCACCCCCGCGATCTCCGGTTCGGATGCCGGCGCCGTGAAGGAAGACGTTACGTTAAGCACCGGCGGGCAGCTCGTTGTTGCCGATGTCGACGCGGGTCAAGCGACCTTCCAGCCCCAAACCGCTGTCGCCGGAGCACACGGCTCGTTCTCGATCGACGCCGCTGGCAACTGGACCTACACCCTCAACAACGCCGACCCTGCCGTTCAGGCGCTCGGCGCGGGTCAGTCCTTACCGAGCGAAGTGTTCACGGTGAAGAGCGCGGACGGGACGAGCAGCACGGTCACCGTTGCGATCACCGGCACCAACGACGGCCCCGTCGCGAATGGCGATTTCAACGGCCTCACCAAGACTGATAGCACCGCAGCCACCGGCAACCTGCTCGTCAACGACACCGACATCGATACGGCCCACGCAAGTCTCGTCGTGTCCGCCGTGGGCGGAACGGCAATCGGCAGTACCGCCACGGTGGTTGTCGGCACCTACGGAACGCTGACCATTCAGGCGGACGGCAGCTACAGCTACGTTCAGGACGCCAGCAATCCTGCCGTCATCGCGCTCAAGCCCAGCGACGCACCGCTGCACGACGTATTCAGCTACACCGTGTCGGACGGCAGCGCGACGAGCAGCAGCACGCTCGACATCGCAATTGCTGGCGCCAACACAGCCCCTGTCGCCACGCCCGCGAGCGAGACGGTGACCGAGGGCGGCGCGCTCTTCAACGGAAACATTCTTGCGAGCGACGCTGAGGGCGACACGCTGACTTACAGCTTGATCACGCCGGCGCCAGCCGGCCTCACCTTCAACGCCGATGGCAGCTACAGCTTCAACCCCGCCAACCCCGCGTACGACCACTTGGCCGCAGGCCAGACGCAAGATGTGGTGGTCACTTACCAGGTCGCCGACGGCCACGGCGGCTTCGACACCGATACACTGACGATTACGGTCGTCGGCACAAACGACGTGCCGGTAATCAGCGGCACCGCCACCGGTGCGGTGGCGGAAGCGGGCGGGACGAACAACGCCGTGCTCGGCACGCCGAACGCGTCGGGCACCGTGACCGTGTCGGATGCCGACGCGGGCCAGTCGAGCTTCCAGGCCGTCGCGCCCGCTTCGCTGTCCGGCACCTACGGAACCTTCACCTTCAACGCCGCGACCGGTGCCTGGACCTACGCACTCGACAACAGCAAGGCGGCGACCCAGGCACTCACCAACGGCCAGGTCGTGCATGACACGCTGAGCGTCACGAGCCTGGATGGCACGGCCACCAAGGCCATCGATGTGACCGTGACCGGCGCGAACGACAACGCTGCGATCACCGGCACCGCCACCGGCACGATGACGGAAGACGTGGCGGTCACCAGCGGCAACCTCACCGCATCGGGCAACCTGGCAGTGTCGGACGTGGATTCCGGTGAAGCGGTCTTCGCGACCCCGGCCACGCTGGCCGGCACCTACGGGACCTTCACCTTCAACACCACGACCGGTGCCTGGACTTACACCGCCGACAACAGCCAGTCCGCGATCCAGTCGCTCGGCGCCACGCAGTCGCTGACCGATTCGATCACCGTGAAGTCGGCCGACGGCACTGCTTCACAAGTCATCAGCGTCACGATCAACGGCGCCAACGACGGCGCCACCATCGGTGGCACCGCTACCGGTGCAGTGGTGGAAGCCGGGGGCGTTTCGAATGCAATCGCCGGCACACCGAATGCCTCGGGCACGGTCACCGTGTCGGATGCCGATGCAGGCCAATCGAGCTTCCAGACGGTAGCCCCGGCTTCGCTAGCCGGCACCTACGGCAGCTTCACCTTCAACGCGGCAAGCGGTGCCTGGACATACGCACTCGACAACAGCAAAGCCGCCACGCAAGCGCTCACCAACGGTCAGGTCGTGCATGACACGCTGAGCGTTACGAGTCTGGATGGCACCGCCACCAAGGCGATCGATGTCACCGTCACGGGTGCCAACGACACCGCCGCGATCACCGGTACCGCCACCGGCACGATGACCGAGGATGTCGCCGTGACCGGCGGCAACCTCACTGCCTCGGGCAACCTGGCGGTGTCGGATGTGGATAGCGGCGAAGGCGTGTTCCAAACGCCGGCAACCCTCGCCGGCACCTACGGCACCTTCACCTTCAACACCACGACCGGGGCCTGGACTTACGCTGCGAACAACGCGCAGGCCGCGATCCAGTCGCTCGGTGCCACGCAGTCGCTGACCGATTCGATCACCGTGAAGTCGGCCGATGGCTCTGCTTCGCAAGTGATTTCGGTGACCATCAACGGCGCCAACGACGGCGCAGTCATCACTCCCGCAACGCCGGGTGCCGATGTCGGCGCGGTGAAGGAAGACGTCACGCTGACGACCGGCGGCCAGCTCGTTGTCTCCGATATCGATGCGGGCCAGGCCGTGTTCCAGCCTCAAACCGCCGTTGCCGGCGCACACGGTTCGTTCTCGATCGACACGTCGGGCAACTGGACTTACACGCTTAACAACGCCGACCCGGCCGTACAAGCCTTGGGTGAAGGCCAGTCGCTGCCGAGCGAAGTGTTCACGGTCAAGAGTGCCGATGGCACCACCAGCACGGTGACCGTTTCGATTACCGGCACCAACGACGGTGCCCAGATCACGCCGTCCATCCCGGGGGGGGATGCAGGCAGCGTGACGGAGGACAGCGTGCTGCTCACTTCCGGCAAGCTGCTGGTCAGTGATGTGGATACCGGCGAAGCGAGCTTCCAGGCCGGCACACAGAGCGGCACCTATGGCGCGCTCACGATCGATGCCGCCGGCAACTGGAGCTACGCGCTCAACAATACCGCGGCCAACGTGCAGTCGCTCAAGGGCACCGACACGGTCACCGAGACGATTGTCGTGCAGAGCGTGGACGGCACGCCGCACAACATCGTGATCACCGTGCACGGCCAGGACGAGACCACGGCCTCTGGCAACGGTACGGTGCAGGAAGACGTGACGCTCGTGAGCAGCGGCACGCTCACCACCTCGGGCGTCGCCAGCTTCATCCCCGCCAGCACGACGGGTGCTTACGGCGACTTGGTGGTCGCCGCCGATGGCACGTGGCGCTACACGCTGCGCAACAGCGACAGTGCAGTGCAAGCACTGGGCGCCACCGACAGCAAGACGGAGACCTTCAGCGTCGCGCTCTCCGACGGAACAAGCACGAGCATCACCATCAACGTGCTCGGCACGAACGACATCGCCAGCATCCAGGGGCCGGGCACCGGATCAGTGGTGGAAGCCGGTGGCGTCGCAAACACCATCCCCGGCACACCCAACGCATCGGGCACGCTGTTGGCGTCCGATACCGACGCAGGGCAATCGAGCTTCCAGGCCGTCGCGCCCGCCTCGCTCAATGGCACTTACGGGACCTTCACCTTCAACGCGGCAACCGGTGCGTGGTCCTACGCGCTGGATAACAGCAAGGCCGCCACGCAAGCGCTCACCGCCGGGCAGGTGGTGCATGACACGCTGAGCGTGACTAGCCTGGATGGCACCGCCACCCGCGCGATCGATGTGACCGTAACCGGTGCGAACGACACCGCCGCGATCACCGGTACTTCGACCGGCACGATGACTGAGGATATCGCCGTGACCGGTGGCAACCTCACCGCCTCCGGTGCGCTCGCCGTCACCGATGTGGATGCGGGTGAAGCCGTGTTCGCGACGCCAGCGACGCTGGCCGGCACCTACGGCACCTTCACGTTCAACACCAGCACCGGTGCCTGGACTTACGCCGCCAACAACGCGCAGGCCGCGATCCAGTCGCTCGGTGCGACACAGTCGCTGACCGATTCGATCACCGTGAAGTCGGCCGATGGCACCGCTTCGCAAGTCATCAGCGTCACGATCAACGGCACCAACGACGGCGCCACCATCGGTGGCACCGCCACCGGTGCGGTGGTCGAGGCCGGCGGTGTGGCGAACGCCATCGCCGGCACGCCGAATGCTTCGGGCACCGTGAGCGTCAGTGACGTCGATGCCGGCCAGTCGGTCTTCCAGGCCGTAGCCCCCGCTTCGCTCAACGGCACCTACGGCACCTTCACCTTCAACGCCGCAACCGGCGCCTGGACCTATGCGCTGGATAACAGCAAGGCTGCGACCCAGGCACTGACCGCCGGCCAGATCGAGCATGACACGCTGACCGTCACGAGCCTGGATGGCACCGCCACCAAGGCGGTCGATGTAACTGTGACCGGGGCGAACGACACTGCCGCGATCACCGGTACGGCGACCGGCACGATGACCGAGGATGTCGCCGTGACCGGTGGCAACCTCACCGCTTCGGGCAACCTGGCGGTGTCGGATGTCGATTCGGGCGAAGCAGTCTTCGCGACCCCAGCGACGCTGGCCGGCACCTACGGCACCTTCACGTTCAACACCAGCACCGGTGCGTGGACTTACGCGGCGAACAACGCGCAGGCCGCGATCCAGTCGCTCGGCGCAGGTCAATCGCTGACCGATTCGATCACCGTGAAGTCGGCCGATGGCACCGCTTCGCAAGTCATCAGCGTCACGATCAACGGCGCCAACGACGGCGCCACCATCGGGGGCACCGCCACCGGTGCGGTGGTCGAGGCCGGCGGTGTGGCGAACGCGATCGCCGGCACGCCGAATGCCTCGGGCACCGTGAGCGTCAGTGACGTCGATGCCGGCCAGTCGGTCTTCCAGGCCGTAGCCCCCGCTTCGCTCAACGGCACCTACGGCACCTTCACCTTCAACGCCGCGACCGGCGCCTGGACCTATGCGCTGGATAACAGCAAGGCCGCCACGCAAGCGCTCACCAACGGCCAGGTCGTGCATGACACGCTGACTGTTACGAGTCTGGATGGCACCGCCAGCAAGGCAATCGACGTGACGGTCACCGGCGCGAACGACACCGCCGCGATCACCGGCACGGCCACTGGCACGATGACCGAGGATGTCGCCGTGACCGGTGGCAACCTCACCGCCTCCGGTGCGCTCGCCGTCACCGATGTGGATGCGGGTGAAGCCGTGTTCGCGACGCCAGCGACGCTGGCCGGCGCCTACGGCACCTTCACCTTCAACACCACGACCGGCGCCTGGACTTACGCCGCCAACAACGCGCAGGCCGCGATCCAGTCGCTCGGCGCGACACAGTCGCTGACCGATTCGATCACCGTGAAGTCGGCCGATGGCACTGCTTCGCAAGTGATTTCGGTGACCATCAACGGCGCCAACGACGTAGCAATGATTCAGGGGCCCGCGACGGGATCGGTTACAGAAGCAGGAGGCGTGAACAACGCAACAGCGGGTACGCCGACCACCTCGGGCACCTTGATCATCAGCGACACCGATGCGGGCCAGTCAAGCTTCCTGGCGCCCGCCTCGCTGGCTGGCACTTACGGCAACTTCACTTTCAATACGACCACCGGCGCTTGGACCTACACGCTCGACAACACGAAGGCGGCGACCCAAGCGCTTGTCGGCGCCCAGGTCGTGCATGACACCCTCACCGTGAGTAGCCTCGACGGGGCAGCATCGAAGACCATTGACGTCACGGTCACCGGCGCCAACGACAACGCGGCGATCACGGGTACGGCGAATGGCACGATGACGGAGGATGTCGCCGTCACCGGTGGCAACCTCACAGCGTCCGGCGCACTCACCGTCACCGACGTGGATGCGGGACAGGCGGTGTTCCAAACCCCGGCCACGCTGGCCGGCACCTACGGCACCTTCACCGTCAACACCACGACCGGTGCCTGGACCTACGCCGCGAACAACAGCCAATCGGCCATCCAGTCGCTCGGTACAGGTCAGTCACTGACCGATTCGATCACCGTGAAGTCGGCCGATGGCACCGCTTCGCAGATCATCAGCGTGACGATCAATGGTACGAATGATGTGCCGGTTGCCGTTGCGGACACCGCATCGGTTACTGAAGATACGACGCTGACCGCGAGCAGCAACGTGATCACCACCGGTATCGGCAAAGACTCGGACGCCGACACCACTGACACGCTGACGGTGATTGGCGTCGCGGCGGGAACCCCTGTAACTGCGCCGTCCGGTGGCGTTGGTAGCACGATCACCGGCACCTACGGCACGCTGACGCTGGCCGCAAACGGTACTTACACCTACACGCTGAATAACAGCAGCATCGAGGTGCAAAACCTGATCTTCGGTCAGACGGTTAACGATGTGTTCACCTACACGATCAGTGATGGCCACGGCGGTACCGCCTCGACCACGCTGACCGTTGCGGTCAACGGTGCGCAAGACCTTGTCGCAAAGACGCCGACGCTTCAGAACGTCACGGCCACGGGCCTCAACGGCGAGTTCTACGGCTACAACGAAACCACGTCGCCGGGCACCGGCTATCGCACACACAGCGACGACGGCACCGCAACCTTCGGCAATCACCTTGTTGCGGGCAACCTGAACTCGGTCGAAGACCTATACACGATCATCAACGGCCGCAACGCCCTCGGCGGCGGCAGCGCGAATCTGGTTGGCAC
Organism: Niveibacterium sp.; assembly: GCF_041909475.1. Lineage (NCBI taxonomy): Bacteria > Pseudomonadati > Pseudomonadota > Betaproteobacteria > Rhodocyclales > Rhodocyclaceae > Niveibacterium > Niveibacterium sp. The sequence goes on from NZ_JAYRDJ010000004.1 coordinate 64,588, forward strand.
CTCGGCCGCAGCGGCAGCCGGCGTGGTCGATGTGCGTTTCCTGTCGCAGACGCTCGACTATGGTTTCAACCCGACCGTGAGTTCCAACCTCGGATCGAACAGCAACGTTGCGGCTGGCAGCGCGTTACCGGTGGGCGATGGTCTGGCCAACTCGACCACCCGCGCACTCAGCAACTTCCTCGATCAGGACAGGCCAACCGCCGTTGCCGAGACGGGCGCAGGCAATACTGGCGGCACCTCGGGCTTGGGCAAGACGACGGACTCGGCGATCCGGCTGTCGGGCGAGTTCTATGTGCAGCCGGGCAGTTACGACTTCCGTGTCACCGCGGATGACGGCTTCCGCCTCAACGTCGCCGGACAAACCCTGCTGGAGTACGACGGCAACCAGGGGCCGACCGTGCGCATCTTCAAGAACCTGCAACTGGGCGACATCAACGGCGGCCTGCAGGCGCTTGAACTGCTCTACTGGGAACAAGGCGGCAATGCCAACCTGAGGATCGAATACAAGCTGTCGAGTGACCCTGCATCGTCCTACCAGTCGATGTCGCTCACCAACACCGCGATGTTCACCGAAGCAAGCGCGCCAACGCTGAGCGACCCGCGTATCCAGGACCTGGTCTACAACACCACGACGTCGACCTGGCAGATTCGCACCGGGAGCATCCTTGACGGCACGGCCGGCAACGACAACATCACAGGCAGCGCCGCACGTGACGTGATCTACGGCTTGGACGGCCGGGACACCATCAACGGTGGTGCCGGCGCAGACTACCTCGACGGCGGCAACGGCAACGACACCATCAACGGGGGGGCAGGCAGCGACAAGATGATCGGCGGCGCCGGCGCAGACACGCTCACAGGTGGCACCGGCGACGATATCTACGTCATCTCCGACACGCTCGACACGCTCGTGGAAAACGCCAATCAGGGCATCGACACGATCGTTCTCGACAGCACCTACACCGGCGCCAACGCAGGGACCACCTACTCGATCGCGGGCCTGGCGAACTTCGAGAACATCACGGCAGAGGGCTCGGCGAATATTAATCTCACCGGCAATGCGTCTGACAACCGGCTGGAAGGTAACAGCGGGAACAACACGATTGTTGGTGACGCCGGCAACGACTACATCATCGGTGCCGGCGGCAACGACACGCTGACCGGCGGCACGGGATCGGACGTCTTTGTCTGGCACCTCGCCGACGCAGGCGCGAAAGGCGCACCGGCCGTCGATACGATCACCGACTTCACCTACGGCGGCGGCTACAGCAACATCCAGTCAGGTACTGCAGGGGTACCGACCGGCGGTGGCGATGTGCTGGACTTGCGTGATCTGCTGCAAGGCGAGCACACGAGCTCCGGCAACTCGGGTTCAGGCGCATCGGCAGTCGAAATCTCGAACCTGCTGAACTACATCGACGTGGAGGTAACCGGCAGCGGTGCGACCCTCGCCACCGTTTTGCACATCAGCAAATCGGGTGGTTTCACCGGCGGAACGTTCAACGCAGGCGCCGAGGACCAGAAGATCGTGCTGCAGGGGGTAGATCTCTACACCGCGACGAGCGTTACGGCCGGCGACGAAAGTACCCTGCTCAAGACGCTAATCAAGAACGGCACCCTGATCGTCGATTGAAGCTGGAAACCTGACGGCCTCAACCCGAAGAGGCCGATCAAACTGCAACGGGCAACGCCAGCGCGTTGCCCGTTGTTTTTTGCGGCTACTGCGAACGCCCCGCCGCTGCGCTTGCGCGCCGGCTTGCTGCCGGCCCGGTGACCCCCGCAACGCCAAGTTCGGCCAAGGTGCGCCACTCGGCGTCGGTATGCACACGTTCGGCGATCACCTGGATATCCAGGCCACGCGCGACGTCAGCTATCGCTTTCACCAAACGCTGGTTGCCCGCGTTGTCCTCGATGCCAGCAACAAAAGTGCCGTCGATCTTCAGGTAGTCGACGCGTTGCGCGTAAAGCCGCGGGATCGCCGAGAAGTGGCGACCGAAATGCTCGATGCCGAGTTTCACGCCGAACTGCGCGAGGATTGGCGACACCGCCGCAAGGCCGGCGAGCCCCTGGTCCAGCCCGGCTTCGGCCACTTCCACCCACAGTCGGCGCGCGGCGGCCGGTGCGCTGGCGAGCAAGCGCTGCAGCCCCTCGCGGAAGCGCAGGTCCTGCAGCGAGATCGGCGACAGATTCACTGCAATCGCGCCGCTGTGCGTTTGCAAGCGCTGCAGCGCAAGTTCAACGGCGAGCAGATCAAGGTCGCAGGTCATGCCCAGCCGATCTGCCGCCGGCATGAACTGCCCCGCCGTCCAGGGCGTGCCGTCATCGGGCGCGCGCATGCGGATCATCGCCTCGTCGTGCCACACACGGCCATCCACATGCAGCACCGGGAACGTCGCCAGTGCAAAGCCGCGCGCGCGCAGCGCTTCGCTCAAAAGCTGGCGCCATTCGTCGTGCGTGCGCGCTGCAAGCGGCGCGTCGTCGAGGCTCACAACAGGCTCGCTGCGGCCGGCACTCTCCGCCGCCATCAGCGCCGCATCGGCGCGCGCCAGCACGGTGCCCAGCTCGTCACCGCGCTTGTAACGGGCAACGCCAATGTGCGCCACAGGTGTCTGGTCGGCATGCCCATGCCGATGCAGGGCTTCGAGCCCGCGTGCAACGGTCGCGGCCCACTCGCCAGCCTCGGTCGCCGCCGCACCCGGCATCAGCCATGCGAAATCGGCGCCGTTCAGGCGCGCTACAACATGGCTCTCTCGTCCGCCGGCCACTTCGCGCAACACATCAGCCGTCGCGCGGATCAGCGCATCGGTACGCTCGCGGCCAAGCCGGCGGTTCACTTCCGCGAGATCCGACAGGCGCACCAGCGCGAGCGCGCCGCTCGGTGCAGCGTCGTCACCATCAAGTTCGCTGCGCAGGCGCCCGCTGAAGAAGCTGCGGTTGGGCAGCGCGGTCATGCTGTCGCGGTTGGCATCCGCGCGTAGATCCTTGATGCGGTTGGCCTGCTCGGCAAACATCGCCTTGACTTGCTCGACCATCAGATTCAGCGCACGCACGGCGCTGCGCAGCTCAATCACGCGCGGCTCGGGCATCGTGACGAAGCGTCGCTCACCGATCGCCTTGGCTTGCTGCACCATCTCGTTGATCGGGCGGCGAATCCAGCGAATCATGCGCGTCACCGCCCAGCCCAGCAGCGCACCGATCACCAGCATCACGCCCAACAACTGCAGCGTGCCGCGCCACAGTGCGTCGTAAGCAAAACGCTTGTGCGCAACCACGGTGACCTTGCCAGCCTGGTTCCAGCCATCGCTGACCAGCGCTTCACCCGGCTTTGCCTCGATCGGCAACATCCGTACGAACCACGCCGGCGCATCGGTCTCCACCCCCTGCTGGCGCCGCTCCACGCTCACCGCACCGCTGACGTCGCTGAATCGCACCAACTCGAAGTGACCGGAATCGAACAGCGCCGTCACCATCAGCTCGCGCATCGCCGGGTCTTTGGCGTGCTGCGTCATCGATAGCGCGAGCGAGGTCGCCGCGTCGGCACCCTGCGCGAGCAGTTGCTGTTCAAGATAGTTGCGCGCGGTCACGGTGCTGACGGCGAAGCTGCCAAGCCAGGCCAGCACGCTGGCAACAATCACCGTAATCCACAGTTGGCGGAGCAAAGACATCGTTTCTCCTCAGGGCGCGTAGCCCTCGGCCTTCATTTTCAGTTGCAGATCTTTCCAGCGCGACAGTCGTTCGATCGAACTGACCGCACCGCCGGCGTACACACCTTCGGCGTTGAAGCTGAATACCGGCACCAGATCCGGCCGCTGCGCTGCAGGGCGGATCTCGCCGATCAGGTTATCGAGCACCAACGGCTGCGCCTCGGGTGTGTCGTAATAGCCCAGCACCATGTGCGCCTGGGTGATCGAGCTGGAGGGGCCGCCGATGCGCGCCTTCACATAGATCAGCCGCAGTTTGGCCGCCGGAATCCCCAGTTCGCGCAGCGAAAAGTATTTCGCGATGGTGTAGTCCTCACAGTCACCGGCGCCCTTGCCCATCATTTCGATCGGCGTTGCCCAGTAGTCCGGCTGGTGCCAGACCTCGGCGTCGTCGACAAAGCGGATCCGCCGGTTGAAGAGTTCATTCACCCGCTTCAAGGCCTCGGCATCGGGCGCGCCCCGCTGCGCGGCGATCAGCTCGCGCCATTCCTGTACCAAAACGCCAGCCGCCGCCCCGTAGCGCTGCTTCGCCAACGTGATCAGCGACGCATCGTCGGCGCACGCCAGCAGGCAGCCCAAGGCAAACACCACACGCGCAAGCGCGCCGCACCAGCTTGCAGGCGCCCGGCAGGCAAAAGCGGATTTGATACGGACGGAAGTCACCAGAAACCGGTTCGGCGCAATCTTTTTTCAGGCAGGCAAATCAACAGGAATGATCGACAGGTATTCGACAGTCTTGAACGCCGCCGCCGATGCGAAATCGCTAATTTCGCAAACACCCGTTAAATCCACTGCCCGATGTGTGAAATACGGCACGATAACGCCTTCAAGCCTTTGTTTTTCTTGATCTTACGTGAATAATCCGCGCGACATATCCCGTCCAGCCGCTCTGGCGCAGGGATTTTGCATTGCAGACAGGACACCATCACCCATGCGTTTGGCGAAATATTCGCTTGTTGCCGTGCTCGTCAGCACTGCCTTTAGCAGCACCGTTTTTGCTGGAAACAGCCTGCCGGAAGCCGTGGAACAGGCAATCGTGAAGAACCCCGAAGTGATGGCGCGTTACCACGCGCTTCGGGCCGCCGAAAACGAACAGGGAGCCGCGCGCGGCAATTGGTTCCCCCGCGTCGACGTCGAGGCCTTTGCCGGCCAGGAACGGCGCGACTATCCGAGCGTCGATACCGGCTGGTTCAACCGCCCCGGCGCCAGCGTCACGCTTCGGCAACTGGTGTTTGACGGCTTTGCTACGTCGAGTGATGTTAAACGCCTCGGCTACAGCAAGCTCGCACGCTACTACGAACTGCTGGCCACCTCGGACGACGTCGCGCTCGGCGCCGCACAGGCGTACGCCGACGTGCTGCGCTATCGCAAACTCGAAGAGCTGGCGCGCGACAACTGGGCGACCCACCGCGAGGTGTTCGGCCAGATCGAAGATCGCGTCAAGGCGGGCGTAGGCCGCCGCGTGGACCTCGAGCAGGCCGCCGGCCGCCTGGCGCTGGCGCAGTCGAACTGGCTGACCGAAACCTCCAACCTGCACGACGTCACCGAACGCTACCGCCGCATCATCGGCCAGATGCCGGGCGCCACGCTCGCCACACTGCCGGATGTCAGCACGGCCTTGCCACAAGGCGCGAACCCGGTCACCGACGCAGTGTCGGCGAACCCCTCCTTCCAGGCCGCGGTGGCGACGCTGCGGGCTGCACGCGCCGAAACCGAACTGCGCCGCGCCGGCTACATGCCCAACGTGGAACTTCGCGTCGGGCAGAACTGGGATCGCAACCTCGACGGCGCCCCTGGCAACTACAACTCGACGCAAGCCCAGGTCGTGCTCAACTACAACCTGTTCCGCGGCGGCTCCGACCAGGCGCGCGTGAAGCAGTCGTCCGAGCTCTACTACCAAGCGATCGATCTGCGCGACAAAACGTGCCGCGACGTCGCTCAGCAAACCGGCATCGCCTACAACGATGTGCGCGCACTGCGCGAACAGATCGCCTACATGGAGCAACACGCGCTCTCGACCGAGAAGGCACGCGACGCCTACCGCCAGCAGTTCGACATTGGCCAGCGCACGCTGCTCGATCTGCTCGACACCGAAAACGAACTGTTCGAGGCTCGCCGCTCGCTGACGCGCGCCCGCACCGACGCCATCGTCGCCGAGTACCGCTTGCTTGCTCAGGCACACCGTCTGTTGCCGGCACTCAAACTGGCACCGCTCGCCAAGGAAGCACCGGAAGAAGATCGCCGCGATGCCCCCGCGGAAGACGCTGTGGTCAACTGCGCGACGGACGTCGTGATCGCAAAACCGCTCGACACCGCCGCCGCGCTCGCCAACCGGCCCGCGCGCAGCGATGCGCTCGCCGAGCGCGCACGTGCCGCGCTGACCAGCAAGCAAGGCGCAGATGCGTTGTTCCATTACCGCAGCGATGCGCTGCGGCCCGAGGGCACCGGTGCGCTCGACAAGTTCGTCGTCGATGCCGGGCGCTTCACGATCGAGCGCATCACCGTAAGCGGCTACACCGATCGCCTGGGTGCGCCGGAATTCAACCGCAAGCTGTCAGAGCGCCGCGCATCGACCGTTCGAGACTATCTGGTCAAGAAAGGTCTACCCGCCGACAAGTTCGAGGTGATCGGCAAGGGCAGCTCGGAGCCGCTCGCGAAATGCGATCAGGTCAATCCGAAGAGCCGCGACAACGCCGAGTACGTGGCATGCCTCGCACCGGATCGCCGTGTCGTGATCGAACTGCAGGGCCAGCCCAAGCCCTGAGCATCATCTCGACGCAATGAAAAGGCCGCCCGATGGCGGCCTTTTTGTTTGGGCGCGGGCGCGTCGATCAGGCGCCCAGCGCTTCGCCCATCACGCGACGATAGAACTCATGGAAGTGCTGCATGCCGTCTTCCATCGGCGTCTGGTAAGGCCCCACTTCATTGCGCCCTTCCGCCAGCAAGGCGCGGCGGCCACGATCCATCCGCTCGCCGATCTCGTCATCCTCGATGCAGGTTTCCATGTAGGCGGCCTGCTCGGCCTTGATGAATTCCGGCTCGAAGGCAGCGATCTCTTCCGGGTAGTAGAACTCCACCACGTTGGTGGTCTTGTTCACGCCGCGCGGAATCACGGTACTCACCACCAGCACATGCGGATACCACTCGACCATGATGTTCGGGTAGTAGGTGAGCCAAATCGCGCCGTGCTTGGGCACCTCGCCGCCGTAATAGTCCAGCACCGCCTTGTGCCACTTCGCGTAGCTCGGCGACCCTGCCTTCGCCAACGAGGTAATACCCACGCGCTGCACCGAGTACCAGTCGCCGAACTGCCAGGTCAGGTCGTCGCAGGTAACGAAGTTGCCCAGCCCAGGGTGGAACGGCGCAACGTGGTAATCCTCAAGATAGACCTCGATGAAGGTCTTCCAGTTGTAGTTGCACTCGTGGATTTCGACGTGGTCGAGCACGAAGCCATCAAAATTGAGTTCGCTGGCGAGTTTCATACCGCCAAGATCCGCGTTCGGCGAACGCGGCCCCTTGAACAGCAAGCCGTTCCACGACTCCAACTTCTGCTTGTTCAGATGCAGGCAGGGGTTCTGCGGAAACTGCGGCGCGCCGATCAACTCGCCCGCATTGTCGTAGGTCCAGCGGTGGATCGGGCAAACGATGTTGTTCGCCTTGCCCGAGCCCTGCAGCATGATCGCCTGACGATGGCGGCAGATGTTCGACATCAGCCATACCGCATCGTTGTTGCGGATCAGCATTTTCGCGTGGTCCAGCCACTCGATCGAGCGATAATCCGATAGCTCGGGGACCATGCGTTCATGCCCCACGTAGCCAGGACCGGCATCGAAGATAAGGCGCTGCTCCAACTCGAAGACCTTTTCATCGAAATACCAGGACACGGGCAATTGCGACACCGCCGGTGCCAGCTGTTCTCGCAGAGACATAACGGGTATCCCCAACCTCCACTGCCGGCAGGGCCGGCAAGCAAAAAGCGTTAAAGTATAATTAAACCAATAACCTACGAAAAGGTCTTTGGCTCGGGCATGATACCGCTCCCGCCAAGGAACTCCACGCCTTCCGGCCAAGACATCCTCGATGGCAAAGACCAGCGATAAACCCAAGTCTTTCGAGGCCGCAATGACCGAGCTTGAATCGATCGTTGCCGCCATGGAAGCGCCCGACCTGCCCCTGGAACAAGCACTCGCCCACTTCGAGCGCGGCACCCGCCTGCTCCGGTTTTGCGAAGGCGCCCTCGGCGAAGCCGAAAACCGCATCCGCATCCTAGAAAACGGACGCCTGGAAGCGTTTGGCGACGGAGGCGCGGCATCATGACCGACCTCCAGCTCTCCGCCTGGATGCGGCAGCGACAGGCTGAAACCGAAGCCGCACTTGAACGCCTGCTGCCCGATCCGCGCATTGCGCCACAGCGTTTGCACGATGCCATGCGATACGCCGCACTGGGCGGCGGCAAGCGCGTGCGGCCGATGCTGGTCTACGCCGCCGGCGAACTCGCTGGCGCCGACGCCCGCGCGCTCGACCATGCCGCCTGTGCCGTCGAGATGATCCATGCGTACTCGCTGGTGCATGACGACATGCCTTGCATGGACGACGACGTACTGCGGCGCGGCAAGCCAACGGTGCATGTCGAATACGACGAAGCCACCGCGCTGCTGGTTGGCGACGCTTTGCAGACGCAGGCCTTCCTCGTTCTCGCCGAGCCCGGCCTGCTGGAGGACAGCCGCCGCCAGATCGAAGCCATTCAGCTACTGGCTCGCGCCTCCGGTTCGCGCGGCATGGCGGGCGGCCAGGCAATCGATCTGGCCTCCGTCGGGCAGACGCTCGACCGCGAATCGCTTGAAGTCATGCATCTTCACAAGACCGGTGCGCTGATCCGCGCGTCGGTCCAGCTCGGCGCGCTGTGCGGTGACGTTCCCCCAGACGCACTGCAGGCGCTCGACCGCTTCGGCAAATCAATCGGCCTGCTTTTCCAGGTGGTGGACGACATCCTCGATGCCGAAGCGGACACCACCACGCTGGGCAAGACCGCCGGCAAGGACGCCGCCAACAACAAGCCGACCTACGTGACACTGCTCGGCGCAAGCGAGGCCAAGCGGCTTGCTGCGGATCTGCGTGCGGACGCGCATGCGAGCCTCGCGATGTTCGGCGAACGCGCCCGCCGCCTCGCCCAGCTGACCGACTACATCGTGGACCGTCCTTTCTGACGACACCGCGCGACAAGAATTTGGGGACTCCGTAACACATGAACGCCTATCCCTTGCTCGATCGCATCGAGCGCCCGGCCGATCTGCGCCAGTTCGAACGCAAGGATCTCGCGCCGCTGGCCGACGAACTGCGCGGCTTCCTGCTCGATTCCGTATCGAAGACTGGAGGGCATCTGTCGTCGAACCTCGGCACCGTCGAGCTGACGATCGCGCTGCACTACGTCTTCAACACCCCGGAAGACCGCATCGTGTGGGATGTCGGCCATCAGACCTACGGCCACAAGATCCTCACCGGCCGCCGCAAGGCGATGTCCACGCTGCGGCTGCATCACGGTATCTCCGGTTTCCCGCGCCGCGGCGAAAGCGAGTACGACACCTTCGGCACCGCGCACTCCTCGACCTCGATCTCCGCCGCACTGGGCATGGCCATTGGCGCGCAGCGCGGTGGCGCGGCACGCAAGGCCATCGCGGTGATCGGCGACGGCGCGATGACGGCCGGCATGGCCTTCGAAGCGCTCAACAACGCAGGCGTTGCCGACAGCGACCTGCTGGTGATCCTGAACGACAACGAAATGTCGATCTCGCCGCCGGTCGGCGCGCTCAACAAGCACTTGTCACGCCTGCTCTCCGGCCGCATCTTCAACGGCGCGCGCGACATCGGCAAACGCTTCCTGGAGCAGTTGCCGCCGCCAGTCTTCGAGTTTGCGCGGCGCACCGAAGAGCACGTGAAGGGCATGATGATGCCCGGCACGCTGTTTGAAGAATTCGGCTTCCGCTACTTCGGCCCGATCGACGGACACGATCTCGACGCCCTGGTGCCGATGCTGCAGAACCTGCGTGACCTGAAGGGTCCGCTCTTCCTGCATGTCATCACGCGCAAGGGCCAAGGCTACAAGCTCGCCGAGAACGACCCGATCCTGTACCACGGTGTCGCCAAGTTCGACCAGACAGAGGGCATCGCAACCGGCGCCGGCAAAGCCGCCGGTAAGCTCACGTTCACCCAGGTATTCGGCGACTGGCTGTGCGACATGGCCAAGGCGGACCCGAAACTGATGGCGATTACCCCTGCGATGCGCGAAGGCTCCGGCCTGGTGCGTTTCGAACAGGAGCACCCCGATCGCTATTTCGACGTTGGTATCGCCGAGCAGCACGCGCTGACCTTCGCTGCGGGTCTCGCCTGTGAAGGCGCCAAGCCCGTCGTCGCGATCTATTCGACCTTCCTACAGCGCGCCTATGATCAGCTGATCCATGACATCGCGCTGCAGAACCTGCCGGTGATGCTCGCAATCGACCGCGGCGGTCTGGTCGGTGCCGACGGCGCCACCCACCATGGCGCGTTTGACCTCTCCTTCCTTGCCTGCATACCGAATATGGTCATCATGGCACCGGCGGACGAGGACGAGTGCCGCAAGATGCTGACCACGGCCTACCGCCACGACGGCCCGACCGCCGTCCGTTATCCGCGCGGCAGCGGCACCGGTGTCGTGCCCGATGCGGCACTGACCACGCTACCGATCGGCAAAGCCGAGCGTCGTCGCGACGGCAAGCGCGTCGCCCTGCTCGCTTTCGGCACCCTGCTGTCGGCCGCGCTCAAAGCCGGTGAGGCGCTGGACGCAAGTGTCGTCAACATGCGTTTCATCAAACCGCTGGACCTCGACATGCTGCGCGACGTCGCAGCAAACCACGAATTACTGGTTACGCTGGAAGAGAACGCGGTAATCGGCGGCGCCGGCTCGGAAGTCGCCCGCGCGCTGGAAGAAATGGGCATTGCAATACCGCACATGCGCCTGGGCCTGCCGGATCGTTTTGTCGATCACGGCGACCAGGGCCAACTGCTCACTGAAATCGGCCTCACACCCGAACAGATCGTTGAGCGGGTGCGCGCACGGCTCGCAACTATCGCCGCAATAGTTTAGTAACTTAGTCGGGAATGTTAGGATGGCGCCTTGATTCGGGGGCCATCCGCCCCCAACTAGCCAGAATCCGGGCGCACACCCAGCCCACGCAGGACCACGCCTCCTCCCGGCCAATCCGACGCGCGCCCGGCAGGAAAGGACGTATGGATACCAAGAACACCCCCGACGTCGCCGCGCCGATGCCCGACGTTCAGAGCACGGAAGATCGCCGCCGGCTCGCAATCAACAAGGTTGGCATCAAGTCGATCCGCCATCCGGTCAAGGTTGCCGACCGCAGTGGCGGGGTTCAGCATACGGTCGCGACGTTCAACATGTATGTGGGTTTGCCGCACAATTTCAAAGGCACCCACATGTCACGCTTCATCGAGATCCTGAACGGTCACGACCAGGAGATCTCGGTCGAGTCCTTCGAGCCGATGCTGCGCGAAATGGTCGAACGACTGGAAGCCGAGACCGGCCACATCGAGATGACCTTCCCGTTCTTCATCAACAAGGCTGCGCCGGTGTCCGGCGTGAAGAGCCTGATGGACTACGAAGTCACCTTCGTGGGCGAGATCAAGCCGGGCGGTGAGTGTGAGTTCACGATGAAGGTACTGGTGCCGGTCACCAGCCTGTGCCCCTGCTCGAAGAAGATTTCCGAACGCGGTGCGCACAACCAGCGCTCGCACGTCACCGTTACGGCCTTCGCAAAAGCGCGCGTGTGGATCGAAGAGATCGTGCAACTCGTCGAATCGGAGGCTTCGTGCGAGCTGTTCGGCCTGCTCAAGCGGCCCGACGAAAAATGGGTCACCGAACGCGCCTACGACAACCCGAAGTTCGTCGAAGACATGGTGCGTGACGTCGCTGGCCGCCTCAACGCCGAAGCGCGAATCTACGCCTATGTCGTGGAATGCGAGAACTTCGAGTCGATCCACAACCACAGCGCCTATGCGCTGATCGAGCGCGACAAGCGCACCTCAGCCGTCGCCTGAGCGCAAATCAAACCGGCAGGCGCGGGACTCCGCAATGCCTGCCGGTGCCGCGCGAGGCCGCCCGCTAAAGCCTCGTTCGAGGCAAACCCACCGGATTCACTTCAGACATGCCTGTCGTGCCACGGCATTGCACCGTGAGCCGGATCCCACCGAGCCAGGCAAACCTACTGCCCAAGGGGCCAGCAAGCGTAACGCCACGCGATGCGGCGTTACGCCCAGAAAAACTCAGACCGAGAACGACGACCCGCAACCACAGGTGCTGGTGGCGTTCGGGTTCTTGATGACGAACTGAGCGCCCTCAAGACCTTCCGTGTAGTCGATCTCCGCACCCGTCAGGTACTGGTAGCTCATCGGATCGATCAAAAGCGTCACGCCTTCCTTCGTCACCACGGTATCGTCGTCATTGGTGATCTCGTCGAAAGTGAAGCCGTACTGGAAGCCCGAACAACCGCCGCCGCTGACGAACACCCGCAGCTTGAGATCCGGGTTGCCCTCTTCGAGGATCAACTCCTTGACCTTGCTGGCAGCACTGTCGGTAAAGACCAGGAAGTCTGGCACTTCAGTCACTGTAGTCATTGCAAACTCCTGATTCAGAAGGGTTTGATTATGGATTTTGGGGCGCGAGGCGTCAAACCGTTCGACCGGTGAAACAGCCCCGCGTTCCCCACCCGCTGCAGTTGCTCTACCGCACCGGACGATTGTTCAGGGCAATACCGGGATATGGGTCAGGCCAGCCGTTTCTTCAAGCCCGAACATCAGGTTCATGTTCTGCACCGCCTGACCGGCAGCCCCCTTGACCAGATTGTCTTCGGCAACCAGCACGACCACCGTATCGCCGCCCTGCGGGCGATGCACCGCAATCCGCACCATGTTCGAAGCGCGTACCGAGCGGGTGTCCGGCGTGCTGCCTGCGGGCATCACATCGACGAAAGGCTCCCCCGCAAAGCGCTTCTCATAAAGCGCCTGTACGTCGATATCCGGACTAACACGTGCATACAGCGTTGCGAGAATGCCGCGGATCTGCGGCAGCAGATGCGGCACGAAGGTCAGCCCGACCTTGCGACCGGCGGCCTGCTCCAAGCCCTGGCAAATCTCAGGCAGATGGCGATGGCCGGCCACGCCATAGGCCTTGAAGTTGTCGCTCGCTTCGGCAAACAGTGAACCGACTTCCGCCTTGCGGCCAGCTCCCGACACGCCGGATGCAGCATTCGCGACCAGGTGGTCCAGATCGGCCACGCCGGCCTCGACCAGGGGCAGGAAACCCAGCTGAACCGCGGTCGCATAACAGCCCGGATTCGCGATCACACGCGCAGAGGCGATCGCCTTCCGGTTCAGCTCCGGCAAGCCGTATACGGCCTCTTCCAACAAGTCTGGCGCGGTGTGCGGAATCTTGTACCACTTGCTGAACTCGTCGAGCGACTTGAGCCGGAAGTCGGCCGCCAGATCGATCACCTTGGTGCCCGCCGCCAGCAACTGCGGCGACTGTGCCATTGCGACGCCATGTGGGGTCGCAAAGAACACCACATCGCACTGATCCAGCCCGGCACTTGCTGGGTCCTGGAAAGCCAGATTCACTCGGCGACGCAGGCTCGGAAACATGTCGGCAACCGGCATGCCCGCCTCGGAGCGCGACGTAATCGCCGCAAGTTCGACATCCGGGTGCTGCGCGAGCAAGCGGAGCAATTCGACGCCGGTGTAACCGGTGCCGCCGACAATCCCAACCTTGATCATGGTTCCAACTCCGTAATTCGACGAGACATTCTAAGGCGCCAGATATGACAACGCCCCGACTCGCGGGGCGTTGTGCGACACAGCGAGTGCTGCGTGGCGACCGATTACTCGGCTGCCTTCGCGGCAGCGCGGGTCGGCAGCTTTTCCTTGATACGTGCGGACTTGCCCGAACGCTCGCGGAGGTAGTAGAGCTTGGCACGGCGCACGTCACCACGACGCTTGACTTCGATCGCGGCAACCAGCGGCGAGTAGGTCTGGAACGTACGCTCAACGCCTTCGCCCGACGAGATCTTTCGGACGATGAAAGCCGAGTTCAGGCCACGGTTACGCTTGGCGATCACGACGCCCTCGTAAGCCTGCAGACGCTCACGGTTACCTTCCTTGACCTTCACCTGAACGACCACGGTATCGCCTGGGGCGAACTCGGGGATCGTCTTGCCAAGGCGGGCAATCTCTTCTTGTTCCAGTTGCTGAATCAGATTCATCGCGTATCTCCTAAGATTGATCAGTGGCCAGTGGCCTCACACGCAGAGCAGGTCGCCACCTGGTACGTGCCTTTCTTCATTCGGAAACGTTGCCATTCCCAGTTTTTGGCGCTTCCGCCTGCTCCTGCCGGTATTCAGCCAGCAGTCGCACTTCTTCCTTGCTCAAGCTGCGCGCTTGGAGCAGATCCGGCCGCCGTTCAGCGGTCCGCCCAAGCGCCTGCTTCAGACGCCAGCGCCGAATCCGCGCATGGTCACCCGACAGCAAGACCTCGGGCACCGGGTCGTCTTGCCACATCTCCGGCCGGGTGTAATGCGGGCAGTCCAAGAGACCATCCACAAACGAGTCCTCAACCGCAGATGCCGCGTCATTAAGCGCCCCGGGCAAATGCCGCACCAGCGCATCAATCAGCAGCATTGCCGGCAACTCACCGCCTGACACCACAAAGTCGCCGATCGACACTTCCAGATCGACATGGCGGTCGATCAAGCGCTGATCAACCCCTTCGTAGCGCCCGCACAGCAAGACCAATGCATCTTCTTCAACCAGCTCGCGCACCAGATCATGGTTCAGCGTGCGACCCTGCGGCGACAGGTAGACAACCTTGCCTGCTCGACCAACTCGATCACTCTGGGCGGACTTCGCAGCCTCGATTGCAGACTGCAAAGGGTCACCCAACATCACCATTCCGGGGCCGCCGCCGTAAGGGCGGTCATCCACCGTGCGATGATTGTCGAACGCATAGTCACGAGGATTCCAGCAATCGAGTTGCCACAATCCCCGGTCAATCGCCCGCCGCGTGATGCCGCTTCCGGTCAACGCAGTGAACATCTCCGGAAACAGCGTCACCACACCATAGTGGCGAGGGCGCTGTGCGAGCGAACTCACCAATCGGCTTCCCAATCAACGCGAATCCGCTTTTCGGCGAGATTCACGTCCAGCACATAAGCGCCAACGAAGGGGATCAAGCGTTCGGTGTCGCCGTCCTGCACCTGGAGCACATCATGCGCCCCGGTACTCAACAAACCACTGACCGACCCCAGCGCAACACCGGCAGTGTTCTGCACCGCCAGCCCGACCAAGTCGGCCCAGTAATACTCATCCAACCCGGTGGCAGGCAGCGCTTCGCGCGGTGCGGCGATGTACAGACCGACGAGCTTTTCAGCCGCAGTACGATCCGCAACGCCGACAAACGCAGCGACAATGCCTCTTCCGTGCGCCTTACAACCACGAAGGCGATACGGCTGCCACGCCGATTCCGGCGCATCAGGATCCGCACACAACCACCACTGCGGCATTGTGCGCCAAGAAACAGGATCATCCCCGAAGGCATGAACCTTGACCCAACCCTGAATGCTGAACGGGTCCGCGATGCGACCGAGCACAATCATCGGCGCCCGCTCCAGCGAATCAATCAGGCCGAAACCTTTGCGCCCTTAACCAGACGAGCAACGGTCGGCGACAGCAGCGCGCCGTTGCTCTGCCAGTAGGCAAGGCGTTCGGCATTGACGACCAGACCCTTTTCGGATTCGTTGGCCATCGGGTTGTAGAAGCCAACGCGCTCGATGAAGCGGCCGTCACGGCGGCTACGCGAGTCGGTTGCAACGATGTTGAAGAACGGGCGCTTCTTGGCGCCGCCCCGGGCAAGGCGAATCACAACCATGTCGAAATCCTGTATGCGGTGTGCAGAAAAGCTCGCCAAAATACCAGATCCCGGCCTTGTCTGCAAGAACGGGCGTACGAGGGCACTCTAGCGGCCCACCGCGCGGCCGCCAGCTGCACAAGGGTCGACGAACTTTCAGGATTCGCTAATAGAATAGCGGGACTCAACCTGACCGCCCCGCAATGACTTCGACCACCGCCGAATCCGGTAGCACCCCAGCGATCCTGGACTGGCTCGCCACGCAACCGTCTGCGGATCTGGCGGACGAGGCGGTGCAGATTCGCCGGCAGCTCGACCAACTGACGACCCCGGGCGTAGCGCCGACGCAGTTTCACCGCTGCATTGAGCTGTTTTACGGTCGCGCCCTGCGTGCAGGCAGCGAACTCAAGCCACGGCTATGCGAAGCCGGCCTGCCGCTCGACCGGAACCTGCACACGACAGCTCGCCAGGTGGTCGAGGCAATGTGCGCAATCGCGGGCGGTTTTCTGCAGGTCGCCGGCCATGTCCGCAGCGGCGCCATTCGGCCGCAACCGCGCCTGATCGAAACACTCGCCGCGCGCGGCCTGCGCATGCTGAGTGAGGCATGGGAAATTGCCGGTCTGTCCGGCGGCATGCATGTGGCGGAGTTGTGGCCATTGTCGGTGTCGCTGATTTCCGCCGCAGGGGACGAGCCGGTACCGAGCGACGCGAGCGGCGAGAGCGCGCAGTTCGCATTCAAACGGCTTGTCTCGCTTGGAACACTGCAGCTTGAGCGCTTTTCGCAGGCCGAAATCGGCTGGATTTGCGAGTACCTGAACCGGGTCGCCACGCTGCTCCAACTTGAACTCAAGGCCCCTGCAGCCCCCGATAACGGCTGGTACTGGATCGCTGCAGTCAGCGACGACGGGCCTCAGGCGGTTGTTCGACACACGCCACCTGCCGGGCAGCAGCTTGTTTTTGCCTCGCCCACGGCACTGGCGAAACGCGTCGCCGAGCACTTGGCGCGGCTGGAAGCCGGCCAACAACCGTTTGAATTGAATCTGCCGCGGGTGGCGATCGGCGTTCAACCGCTATCACTACTGCAACGGCTGCGCAGCGAGTGGGCGATTCCGGTCAAACGCGAGCAACCGCGCCGCAAGACGCAATACACGGTGCAGGCCTGCACCGGCATACCTGCGATCTGGGACATCATGCGCGGCGACACGCCGCAGCGCGACGGCGCGGTGCAGGAATGGCAGGTCATCAACGAAAGCCCGGGCGGCTTTGCGATCATGCATGTCGCAGGCGTCGCTGCCGGTTTGGCGGCAGGTACTGCGGTGGCCCTGAGGCGTGACGACGAGCAGCCGTGGAGCGTGTGCGTGGTCCGCTGGATTCGCAGCGAAAATCCGTCGCAAATCGAGCTTGGCCTGCAAATCGTCTCGACCGGCGCTACGCCAGTGACGGTTGGCTTCCGTGGCGCACGAGAACGCCCGAGCAAAATGGTCAAGGCGCTCGTGTTGCCAGCGATGCCGGCGCTGCGTCACCACCCGGCGATCCTTGCACCAACTGGTACCTATACTTCGCGGCGGTTCGCGCTGGTGTCGGATCTCGATCGGGTTTATATCGCGCAAGGTCGGCTGCTAAGCCTCGATATGCAGACCGCCAACATCGAACTGTTCCAGTTCGAGATCGACCCCTATCCGATCTGATCCGCGCTCGGCCGCTCAAGCACGCCGGCAAGCGCTGCTGCGATCTGCTCCGCCGACTGCACCGCATCCGGCTGATCGCCCTTGGACAGGCGAACCAGATCGGCTGCGGACAGAACAAACCGGTTGAATAGCTGCCCCGCACTTACAGACCCTGCAGCACCGACCAGCAGCCAAGCGCCGTCGTCACTCTCGCAAACCCAACCGGCTTCGCGCATCGATTCAAGCATCGCGTCAGTCTCCTCAATCCTCTGTCGCGACGCGGCAGCGAGATCGGCAAGACTGGACACCACGCTCGCCCGTTGGGCCTGTTCAAGCGCGGCAAGCAGACGCGTGCTCGCGTAGAAGCGCCCCGCCACCGTCGCAGGGAGCACTCGCCGATGCGCGAGGAAATCAGGTATCACCGCGGTGATCATGGCGCCAACGAGAATCACCAGCCAAGTTGAATACAACCAGACCAGAAAGATCGGGATGGCGGAGAAAGTACCGTACAGAAGCGTGTAGCTCGGAAAGCGTGCAAAGTACACGCCAAGCAATCGCTGCAGCAACACGATACCGACGCCGGCGAACACACCGCCAGCCAGCGCATGTCGTGGATTGATGCGGCGATTGGGCATCGCGAAGAAAAGGTACGAAAACAATGCCGAGAACAGCAGCATCGGCATCATCCGTAACACGATGCTACGCAGCCATTGCGGCTCATCCACCGCACCAAGCGAGGCCGTGACCGCGAACGTCGTCGCGGCAATGCTCGCCGCCAGCACGACCGGACCAAAGGTAATCGCGAGCCAGAACAATGCGATCCGGTTCCAGACTGGTCGTGGTCGCCTGACCTGCCAGATCGCATTGAAGGAGCGATCGATCGTCATCAACAACAGGACGGCGGTCGCAATCAGCGCAACACCACCAAATAGCGTGAGATCCCCCGCCTTCTGCGAGAACTGCACTGCATAGGTGGCGATGACCTTGCCTGCCTTGTCTGGAAGCAGGTTGGAGAGCAGGAAGACCTTCAGCGTGGTACCCAACTGCGCGAACATCGGCAGCTGCCTCATGACCGTGAAGCTCACCGCAACGAGCGGTACGAGCGACAGCAGCGTGGTGAAGGTGAGACTGCTCGCGACGAGCGAGCCACGCACTTCCTTGAAGCGATCGATCAGCAGTTCAAGAAAACGGCGAATCTCGCTTATCCAGCGGCCCCACTCCCTGCCCTGCGTATAATCCGCCCGCATTCTATCGATCCATCTCCGATGAAAGAAATCCTGGTTCTCTACTACAGCCATCGCGGCTCAGTGCGTGCCATCGCCGAACAGATCGCGCTCGGCATCGATTCCAGCGGCATCGTCGCCGCGCGGCTGCGCACCGTACCACGGGTCAGCAGCAACATCGAAGCGCACGAGGCGTCGATCCCGGACAGTGGCCCGCCCTACGCCGAACATTCCGATCTAGAAGAATGCATCGGTCTCGCACTCGGCAGCCCCACGCGCTTCGGCAACATGGCTGCACCGATGAAGTACTTTCTTGATGGCACGTCCGCGCAATGGCTATCTGGTGCGCTGGCAGGCAAGCCCGCTTGCGTATTCACCGCCACCGGCACCCTGCACGGTGGCCAGGAGACCACCCTGCTGTCGATGATGCTACCTCTGTTTCATCATGGCGCACTTGTGCTTGGCCTGCCGTACACCGAGAGTGACCTGCACAGCACGCGGAGCGGTGGCTCGCCCTACGGCGCGAGTCATGTATCGGGGCCACAAGGCGATGCCCGTTTGTCGGATGCAGAGCGCCGCCTCGCCTTCGCGCAAGGGCGACGGCTAGCGGACGTTGCTGCACGCCTTGCAGGCGTAGCACGATGAACGCCCGGCAACTGCAATGGCTTAGTATTGGTCTGCTGCTGAGCCTGACTGCGCTCTGCCTGACATGGGAACTCTGGCTCGCGCCCCTGAGGCCCGGCGGATCATGGCTGGTACTGAAAGTATTGCCGCTTTTGCTTCCGCTGCGCGGCATGCTGCATGGGCGCCGTTACACCTTCCAGTGGACGACCTTGATGATCTGGCTGTACTTCACCGAAGGCGTCGTTCGCGCGACCAGCGATCGCGGCCTGTCCGCCGGTCTCGCAGCCATCGAAACCGCGCTCGCACTGGGACTCTTCATCAGTTGTGCCGCCTACTCGCGCGTCAGCGCGCCGTCGCGGAACAGCGGTGCCACCACCCACTAAAACAATCGGGCGCCCAGGGCGCCCGATTTTGTTTACACCGTTTCCGCTTGTGGATTCAGCTTCTCTGACCCCGCCTGCAGCTTGTTCAGCGCATTCAGATAGGCCTTCGCCGACGCGATGATGATGTCGGTATCGGCGCCCTGGCCATTGACGACACGGTTCTCTCGCGCCAGACGCACGGTGACCTCGCCCTGCGCGTCGGTACCGGTAGTGATCGCGTTCACCGAATACAGCTGAAGCGTCGCGCCACTCTTGGCAACCGCCTCGATCGCACGGAACGCCGCATCAACCGGCCCGCTGCCTTCGGATTCGGACTTCAGCTCCTGACCATCAACCGATAACGTCAGCGCGGCAGTCGGCGTTTCGCCCGTTTCGGAGTGGAACTTCGCCGACACCAGCTTGTAGTGTTCGCGCTCGAGCTCCTGCGCCTCGTCCGACATCAGGGCCTGCAGATCCTCATCGAAGATCTCGCTCTTCTTGTCGGCCAGATCCTTGAAGCGCGCAAAAGCGTGGTTGAGCTGCTCTTCCGACTCAACCACAATACCCAGCTCGTCAAGCCGCTTGCGGAAAGCGTTGCGCCCCGACAGCTTGCCCAGCGTAAGACGGTTGGTGGTCCAGCCCACATCTTCCGGACGCATGATCTCGTAGGTTTCGCGATGCTTCAGTACGCCATCCTGATGGATACCCGACTCGTGCGAGAACGCGTTGGCGCCCACGATGGCCTTGTTTGGCTGCACCGGATAACCGGTGATCGTCGAAACCAGCTTGGAACTGGCGACGATCTGGCTCGCATCGATACCCGTCTCGACGGCGAACACATCCGGCCGCGTCCGCACTGCCATCACCACCTCTTCAAGCGATGCATTACCCGCACGCTCGCCGAGGCCGTTGATGGTGCATTCGACCTGACGCGCGCCCGCCTGCACCGCGGCAAGCGAATTCGCCACCGCCATGCCCAGGTCGTTGTGGCAGTGTGTCGACCAGATCACCTTGCCGGCGCCCGGCACCCGCTCGATCAGCGCGCGGAAACGATCGCCCCACAACGCAGGCACGGCATAACCCACGGTATCCGGCACATTGATCGTTTTGGCTCCCGCCTTGATCACCGCATCGAAGATACGCACCAAGAAATCCATCTCGGAGCGGACCGCATCCTCCGCCGAAAACTCGACGTCATCGGTGTACTGAAGCGCCTGCTTGACCGCCGCAACCGCCGCCTCGACCACCTGATCGGGCTGCATGCGCAGCTTCTTTTCCATGTGAATCGGACTGGTCGCGATGAAGGTATGAATACGGCCCCGCGCCGCCGGCCGGATCGCCTCGCCCGCCGCACGCACGTCGCGCTCATTGGCGCGCGCCAGCGAGCAGACGGTGGAGTCCTTGATGACCTCGGCAATTGCGCGAATCGCCTCGGCATCGCCGGGGCTCGCGGCCGCGAAACCTGCTTCGATCACATCCACACGCAGGCGCTCAAGCTGGCGTGCGATGCGCAGCTTCTCGTCGCGCGTCATCGCCGCGCCGGGGCTCTGTTCGCCGTCGCGCAAGGTCGTGTCGAAAACTACCAGACGGTCCTTCATCGTTTCCTCTCCCGGGCCTCACTCAGCCCATCAGACGCCGGCCATGCAGCCGGACCACGCATTCAGGGTTTGCGGCGCACCAGTTGCCAGGCAGCCATCACATAGCCGGATAGCGCGTAAGCGACAAACAAGCCAAACAGCACCCCAGGCGGATAGCTCGAAATCGCGAGAAACACGCCCACCATGGCGAGCACAACCGCAAATGGCACCGAGCGCCGCAGGTTGATGTCCTTGCCACTCCAGAACTTCACGTTGCTGACCATCGTAAGGCCGGCAAAGATGGTGACCACACAGGCCAGCCAGCGAATCTCGCTCGGATCGATCGAGTGGCCGATCATGACCCAGACGAAACCCGCAACCAAGGCTGCCGCCGCCGGTGAAGGCAGGCCCTGAAAATAGCGTTTGTCGACCACGTCGATGTTGGTATTGAAGCGTGCGAGCCGAAGCGCAGCACCGGCGCAGTAAACAAATGCAGCGATCCAGCCGAGTTTTCCCAGATCCTTCAACGCCCACTCATACACCACCAGCGACGGCGCCACGCCAAACGACACCATGTCGGACAGCGAGTCATATTCAGCACCGAACTCACTCTGCGTATGCGTCAGGCGGGCAACTCGGCCATCAAGGCCGTCCAGCACCATGGCGACGAATATCGCGACGGCCGAATACTCGAAGCGCCCGTTCATCGCCTGCACAATGGCGTAGAACCCCGCGAAAAGCGCGCCAGTCGTGAAAAGATTCGGGAGGATATAAATGCCGCGACGACGGATCAGCGTATCGCGAGGCATCAGCCGGGGTGGGCGCAACTTGGTCATGCAGTTCTGATGGGTCAGAGTAGCGCCGTGCCGCAGTCAAACATGCGCACCGCCGGCACCAACCGCTCTCAAATGGATAAGCCCTCGATGGTACCAGAGCGTTTCCGCCGCAATCCACGGCAGGTATCTTCGGAAACGAAAACGGCCACCCGAGGGTGGCCGTTCGCGGCAAATAAATCGATCAGTTCTTCGACTGGTCGACCAACTTGTTAGCCTTGATCCACGGCATCATGTCGCGCAGCTGGCCACCGACCGTCTCGATCGGATGCACAGCGTTGAGACGACGACGTGCAGTCATCGACGGGTAGTTGGTCTTGCCTTCGAGGATGAACATCTTCGCGTACTCGCCGGTCTGGATGCGCTTGAGCGCATTGCGCATGGCTTCGCGCGACTGAGCGTTGATGACTTCCGGGCCGGTCACGTACTCGCCGTACTCGGCGTTGTTCGAGATCGAGTAGTTCATGTTGGCGATGCCGCCTTCATACATCAGGTCGACGATCAGCTTGAGCTCGTGCAGGCACTCGAAGTAAGCCATTTCCGGCGCGTAACCGGCTTCGGTCAGGGTCTCGAAGCCCATCTTGACCAGCTCGACAGCGCCGCCGCACAGCACGGCCTGCTCGCCGAAGAGGTCAGTCTCGGTCTCTTCGCGGAAGTTGGTTTCGATCACGCCGCCTTTGGTGCCGCCGTTCGCCGCTGCGTACGACAGTGCGATGTCGCGCGCCTTGCCCGACTTGTCCTGGTGCACCGCGATCAGCGACGGCACGCCGCCACCCTTCAGGTACTCGGAACGCACCGTATGGCCCGGGCCCTTCGGCGCCACCATGATCACGTCCAGATCCGCACGCGGCACGACCTGGTTGTAGTGCACGTTGAAACCGTGCGCGAAGGCCAGCGTCGCGCCTTGCTTGATGTTCGGTTCGACGTCGTTCTTGTAAACCTCGGGGATGTTCTCGTCCGGCAGCAGGATCATGACCAGATCCGCGCTCTTGACGGCATCCGCCACCTCGGCAACCTTCAGTCCCGCGCCAGCGGCCTTGGCCCACGAAGCTCCGTTCTTGCGCAGACCAACCGTCACATTGACGCCGGAGTCGCGCAGGTTTTGTGCGTGCGCATGACCTTGCGAGCCATAACCAACGATGGTGACCTGCTTGCCCTTGATCAGCGAGAGGTCGGCGTCCTTGTCGTAATAAACCTTCATGGCATTTCCTTGAATAGCGTGTGAATGGGGCAAATCAGATCTTGAGCACGCGGTCGCCGCGGCCCACGCCGCAGACGCCGGAGCGCACGGTTTCCAGAATCAGGTCGCGATCGATCGCGCCGACAAAGGAATTGAGCTTGTCCTGCGTACCGGTCAGCTCGATCACGTAGCTCGAATCGGTCACGTCGATGATGCGACCGCGGAAGATCTCCGCCATGCGCTTCATTTCTTCGCGATCCTTGCCGGTGGCGCGCACCTTGACCAGCATGAGCTCGCGCTCGATGTGGGCGGCCTCGGAAATATCCACGACCTTGACGACATCAATCAGCTTGTTCAGCTGTTTGGTGATCTGCTCGATGATGTCATCCGAACCCGACGTGACGATCGTCATGCGCGAAAGCGAAGGATCCTCGGTCGGCGCCACGGTCAGCGACTCGATGTTGTAGCCACGCGCAGAAAACAGCCCGGATACACGCGACAGCGCGCCAGCCTCGTTTTCGAGCAGCAATGAAATGACGTGTCTCATAAGTCTTGCCTGCTTGTGAGCACACTGCAGGACGGCCACGGAAAGCCCTCGGGTGGCCTTCCGCCGCCCAGCATGCCGGTAAGCGCGCTGGGCGGGTGCCGCCGCGGTTGAGCGACACCCCGTTCTTACGGTGCGCGGGTGTTACAGATCCTCGGACGACAGGATCATCTCGGTGAGACCCTTGCCGCCCTGGACCATCGGGAACACGTTTTCGGTCGGATCGACCTGGAAGTCCAGGAAGACCAGATCGTTCTTGCGACTGAATGCTTCGCGGATCGCGCCTTCCACGTCGCCCGGCTTCTCGACACGAATGCCGACATGCCCGTAGGCCTCGGCAAGCTTGGCAAAGTCCGGCAATGAATCCATGTAGGACTCCGAATACCGGTTACCGTGGAAGAACTGCTGCCACTGGCGAACCATGCCCAGATAGCGGTTGTTCAGGCTCAGCACCTTGATCGGCAAGCGATACTGCTTGCAGGTCGAGAGCTCCTGAATACACATCTGGATCGACCCTTCACCAGTGATCACGGCGACTGGCTTTTCCGGATGCGCGAGCTGAACGCCCATCGCCGCCGGCAGGCCAAAACCCATGGTACCCAGGCCGCCCGAGTTCACCCAGCGACGCGGCTTGTCGAATTTGTAGTACTGGGCCGCCCACATCTGGTGCTGACCCACATCCGACGTCACGAACGCATCGCCGTTGGTGATCTTCCACAGCGTCTCGACGACGAACTGCGGCTTGATGACCTCGGTGCTGTTCTTGTAGCTCAGCGAATTGCGGCCACGCCACTCTTCGATCTGCTTCCACCACGGCGCGATCTGGGCCGGGTTCGGGCGATCACCCGACGACTCCAGCATCTTGATCATGTCATCCAGCACGTCGGCGAGGTTGCCGACGATCGGCACATCCACCTTGACACGCTTGGAAATCGACGACGGGTCGATGTCGACGTGAATGATCTTGCGCGGCTCCGACTGGAAATGCGCCGGGTTGCCGATCACGCGGTCATCGAAACGCGCACCGATCGCGAGCAGCACATCACTGTGGTGCATCGCCATATTGGCTTCGACGGTACCGTGCATGCCGAGCATGCCGAGGTTCTGGCGATCGGTGGCGGGATAGCCACCAAGCCCCATCAGCGTATTCGTCACCGGAAAGCCGAGCAGACGCGTCAGCTTCGTCAGCTTTTCAGCTGCGTCGGCCAGAATCACCCCGCCACCGGCGTAGATCATGGGACGCTTGGCTTCGAGCAACAGCCCAAGCGCCTTGCGGATCTGCCCCTGATGGCCCTTCACGATCGGGTTGTAGGAGCGCAAGGTCACCGACTTCGGATACTCGTACTCGCACTTGTGCGCCGACACATCCTTCGGAATGTCGACGAGCACAGGGCCAGGACGTCCGGTCTTGGCGAGGAAAAAGGCCTTCTTGATCGTCGAAGCAATGTCGCGGACATCCTTGACGAGGAAGTTGTGCTTGACGCACGGACGGGTGATCCCGACGGTGTCGACTTCCTGGAAAGCATCTTGACCAATGGCGGCAGTCGGGACTTGCCCGCTGATGATCACCATCGGAATCGAATCACAATAAGCGGTCGCGATACCGGTCACGGCGTTGGTGACGCCCGGGCCGGAAGTTACGAGCGCAACGCCCACCTTGTCAGTGGAGCGTGCGTAGCCATCCGCAGCGTGTACGGCGGCCTGCTCATGGCGAACCAGCACGTGACGAACCTTGTCCTGCTTGGACAGTTCGTCGTAGAGGAAAAGCACGGCGCCGCCGGGATAGCCGAAAACATACTCGACCTTTTCCTCCTGCAGACACCTGATTACAATCTCCGCACCAGTCAAAACCATTGCAGCACCCAAAAAAGACAGAAGCCCCTCCGGAGGGAGGGGGATGTACATTGTCAACGGTGTGCAACGGATTGGTCAAGGCATCCTCGCTGCAGCACACCATGAAGCGGCGACGGCCACACGAGGTTTCACCTGGCTTCCCGGATCGAACTTTCAGACTTTCTCTCCAGCATTGAGCGTCGGGCCTTCAAGCAGGCCTTTTTTGCGCTGCGGGATGAGGACACGGCGCTCGACGTCGTGCAGGACGCCATGATGAAACTGGCCGAACGCTATGGCGATCGGCCAGCGGAGGAATTCGGCGCGCTGTTCCAGCGCATCCTGCAAAACGGGATCAACGATCATTTCCGCCGCAGCAAGGTGCGGAATTTGTGGACCACTCTGCTCTCGGCGTTTTCGCCTGACAACGAAGACGACGCGGGCGATCCGCTCGAGACGCTCGGCGCCGAATCCGATATTGCGGCCTTCAAGGCGCCGCACCTGCAGGAAGAACAGCGACAGACGCTAGGCGTCATCGAACAGGAAATTGCGAAATTGCCACCACGTCAACGGGAAGCCTTCCTCATGCGTTACTGGGAGGAAATGGATATAGCCGAGACGGCCGCGGCGATGGGCTGCACCGAAGGCAGTGTCAAGACACACTGCTCGCGGGCAACGCACACGCTGGCGGCCGCATTGCGTGCCCGGGGGATCGAGCCATGAACACAGAAGACATTGTTGCCAAGCGGATCGTTGCAACGCTTGACCGTAGCCTTGGCGGCCTGGACCCGCAGATTCAGACACGCCTGCAGCTCGCGCGCCGCGCGGCACTGGAACATCAGCGCGCTCACTCGAGCGGCCTGAGCCTTGCCGGCGTCGGCCGAACCCTGACCGACCTGTGGAGTACCCATAGCCGCCTGGCCATGGTAACGCTGACGGCCATCCTGATGCTCGTCGCAGCCGACACGCTGCGCGACAGCGTTATGAGCTCGGAGCTCGAAGAGGTCGACAGCGCGCTGCTCTCAGACGACCTGCCGATCGACGCCTACCTTGATCACGGATTTGACCGATGGCTCAAGCCGGACGATTCAGCCAGCTGAGGGTCTGGCTGATAGTCCTGGCGCTGCTGGTTGCGCCCCTCGCGGGCGCAACGACGCCAGCGCCGGATTGGGCCGCGCTTACGCCGGAGCAACGCGTCATCCTCGCACCGCTGGAAAAAGAGTGGCCTGCCATGGGACCGACTCGCCGCACCAAGTGGATCGGCATCGCAGCCCGCTTCCCTGACATGACACCCAACGAGCGCGATCGCATCACGCGCCGAATGGAGTCGTGGGCTCAGCTGACACCGGAAGAGCGGAAGAAGGCACGCGATCAATACAAGCGGCTGCAGAAGCTGCCGAGCGACCAGCGCCCCGCCCTGCGGCAGCAATGGGATGCTTACAAGAATCTGCCGGACGACGAAAAAGACAAACTGCGTTCGCGTACGCCCCGCACAAAACCCAGCATGGGCGGAGCGATTCCGCAGGAATGGCTCATCCCGCCCTACCTGCGGCCCTATCGCGCCCAACTTCGCCCGCCGCCCCCGCCGCCGGTAGAACCGGCGCCAGAGCCCGCACCGCTACTCCCGGAGGCGCTGTACCCGCGCTATTAACCCGCTGCCCCGTCACAGGTGACGGCAGCACACTCAGAAGATCACCGTGACCAAAGATCGCCCCGCCGCCGAACTGGCCGGCTTGCGCCGGCGCCTTGCCTGCATGCTTTACGAAGCGCTGCTACTGCTCGGCGTGCTTGCTTTCGCCTTTCTTTTGCCGCAGATGATTCTCGGCATGATGA
This sequence comes from Niveibacterium sp., assembly GCF_041909475.1. NCBI lineage: Bacteria > Pseudomonadati > Pseudomonadota > Betaproteobacteria > Rhodocyclales > Rhodocyclaceae > Niveibacterium > Niveibacterium sp. The sequence continues at coordinate 91,912 of NZ_JAYRDJ010000004.1, forward strand.
CGAAGATGCTCCCGCCTGGCTGGGCCAGCCTTTTGCACGTATTCGTCGTACTCGGACTGTACTTCTATGTGCTGTGGGGGCGAAACGGCCAGACACTAGCGATGCAGACTTGGCGACTGCAGGTCGTCGACGCACAAAGTGGCAAGCTGCCAAGCCCCTCCCAGCGGCTGATCCGCTATGCGCTGGCTTGGCCGTCGCTGCTGTTTTTGGGCGCGGGACTGCTGTGGAGTTTCTTTGATCGCGACGGTCAGTTTCTGCATGACCGCTTCGCCGGCACCTGCGTCGTCTTGCTGCCCGGCCGGCCCGGCGATTAACGATAAGCCGCAGCGGAACGTCAGCGGCGCTCGACCCACCAGAGCATTCCCGCTGTTGCGAGCAGGAACAACAGGCTGGGCGCAAGGGCACTCACAGCCGGGGGCCAGCCATTGATGACACCAAGGTTAGTGAACAACCCGTTCAACAAGTGGAAGGTCATGCCGATCACCACGCCGAGCAACACCTTCGCGCCGACGGCGCCGCTGCGGTGATGTATGAACGCGAAAGGCAAGGCTAGGCACATCATCACGATGGATGCGAACGGGTAGACCAGCTTCTTCCACACCGCAACTTCATGGCGCCCGGTCTTCTGGTTGTTGTCCTTCAGATGCTGCACATACGGAATCAGTGTCTTCAGCGCCATCCGCTCAGGCGCCACCATCACGACACTGACCAACTCCGGCGTCAGCTCTGACTGCCACTGCATCGTCGGCAAGCGCTCCAGCACCGTTCGATCAGCGAGGAACTGCGTCCGCTTCACATCGGCCAAGCGCCAACCTTCGCGCGGCTTGTATTCACCGCTCGCAGCCTCGGACAGCGATACCAGACGCAGATCCTTGTCGAATTCGTAGATCCGCACACCTTCAAGACCTTTGTCCGGCTGCACACGCTGCGCATTGACGAACAAGCGCCCGTCGCGCACCCAGAAGCCGGACTTCAGCTCCTGCGGCAAGGTCGAATTCGTACTGCGCAAACGCCACTTTTGCGCGATGCGCTCCAGCGGCGGCGCGACGAATTCGCCCAACACGAAGGTCATTCCCGCAAACAACAGCCCGATCTGGGCGATGACGATCACGGCACGCCGCGTGGAAAGCCCAGCCGCCCGCATCGCCGTAATTTCAGAGTTGCGTGCTAGCTGGGTCAGGGCAAACAGGGTGCCGATCAGTGCAGCAATCGGGAAAATCTCGTAGGCACGACTGGGCAACGAGAGCGCGACGAAGATCAAAGCGTGCTTGAGCCGGTAACCCGCCTTGCCAACCTTGTCGAGCTCTTCGACCAGGTCAAAGAAACCGAACAGGGCAAGGAACGCGACCATCACAAGCGCGGATGCCGCGATGATTTCGAGACTGAGGTAGCGGCGGATCGTTTTCATCGGCGGAACAGGCGCGATAGCAACTGCATACGGTGCGCGAACATGCCGATCAGCAGCACCGCCATCGGCCCATGCAGGGCGGCAAGGCCCGCACCGAAGCCGATCTTGCCCTGCCCGATCCATGCTTGCATGACCTGCAAGAGACTGATGTAGGTGGAGAACACGAAGACCGCAAACAGCAGATTGACTGCCCGCCCCGCACGTGGATTCACGAAGGACAAAGGCACCGCAATCAGGGTCAGCACCAGCGCAGCCAGGGGCAAACCAAGACGCCACGACAACTCGCCGCGATTCTGTGGCGTCGGCACGGCAATCAACTGAGGTGTTGGCGTGATGCGCGGCGTCATCTCCAGCACGCCCACCTCTTTCGCCTCGATCCGGATCGCATAGGTATCGAAGCGTGTCACGCTGAACTCTGGCGTACCCGGCCTGCCGTCGTAACGACGCCCATCCTTCAGCACAGCGAAACGATCGCCATTCGGTTGAACCTCAACGGAACCGTGTGATGCAACGATAATCCTCAGGCGATCGGCCAAGGGCATCGACACGAAGACGTTCTTCACCTCGGCATCGTTTTCCGCCACAGACTCGACGAAGAACACGCGTCGCCCACCGGTATCCTCGCGGAAGGTACCGGGGGACACGCTGGATACATCATCCCGCGCCTCGAGCTGTTTGCGGTATTCCTGCGCGCGCCCTTGCGCCCAAGGGGAGAGATAGCCCGACAGCACCGCAATGACAGCAACGATCGGCAACGAAAACTTCAATACCGGGCTGATCCACGCCGACAAGGGCAAGCCGCTCGCGAACCAGACCACCATTTCGGAATCGCGGTACACGCGCGTCAGCGACATCAGCACCGAAATGAACAAGGTCAGCGCGAGCAAGGTGCCGAGGTGATTGAGTGCCGTAAATCCGATCAGCGACAGCACCGCGTCAGGCGGCAGCCGACCGCCTGCAGCCTGGCTGAGCAGGCGGATCAGGATCACGGTGAGCAGGATGAAGAACAGTGCAACGAAAATCGCCACCGCATTGGCGGCGAATTCGCGCATAGCTGCGCGCTGAAAGACCATTCGAGTAAGCGCCGGTGCGGTTTTGACGGCGCTGGAGGGACACGGGATAATCGTCCGCTCTGCGCGCAAGCGTCCATTGCCAGGAGCAATTGATGGAATTTAGCACGAAATCCGTAACCCCGGAAAAGCAGAAATGCGCGTGCCTCGTGGTCGGTGTATTCGCCGGGAAGACCCTCGGCGCCGTCGCCACCCGACTCGACGAAGCCAGTGCCGGGACTATCGCAAAGCTGATCGCCCGCGGCGATCTCGACGCCAAAGCCGGTGCGACGCTGATGCTGCACCACCTGCCGGGCGTTGCTGCCGAGCGCGTGCTGCTGGTGAGTTTCGGCAAGGAAGACGAGTTCAACGAAAAGGCTTATCGCAGCGCGCTGAGCGCTGCCGCGAAGGCGCTCGCGAACCTCAAGGCAAGCGACGCGGTTGTGACGCTGGCCGACGTCGAACTGAAGGGGCGCGACGCAAAGTGGCTCGCCGCCCAGGCCACGCAAATCCTGCGTGACGCTGCCTACAAGTACGACGCCCCTCGCGCGAAGAAGGATGACGAGAAGCGCGGCGCCGGCAAGATCACCCTCGCCTTCGCCGCCAAACCGAGCGCCGACGCCGCGCGCGGCGCAATCCAAGGCAGCGCGATTGCAGCGGGCATGGCGCTGGCGCGGGATCTGGGCAACCTGCCGGGCAACGTCTGCACGCCGAGCCACCTCGCCGACACGGCAAAGAAGCTCGCGAAAGAATTCAAGTCGATCAAGGTTGAAACCTTCGACAACGCCGGCATCGAAAAGCTGGGCATGGGCTCGTTCCTGTCCGTCACCAAGGGCTCGCACGAACCTGCACGCTTCATCGTGATGCAGTACCACGGCGCCAAGTCCAAGAAGGCCAAGCCGATCGTGCTGGTCGGCAAAGGTCTGACCTTCGATTCCGGAGGCATCTCGCTCAAGCCCGGCGAAGGCATGGACGAGATGAAATACGACATGTGCGGCGGCGCCTCGGTGCTGGGCACCTTCCGCGCGCTGGCGGAGCTCGAACTACCGATCAACGTGGTCGGCCTGATCCCGAGCACCGAGAACATGCCTGGCGGCTCTGCCGTGAAGCCGGGCGATGTGGTGACCTCCATGTCGGGTCAGACGATCGAGATCCTCAATACCGACGCCGAAGGCCGTCTGATCCTGTGCGACGCGCTGACCTACGCCGAGCGCTTCGAGCCGGAATGCGTGATCGACATTGCGACGCTCACCGGCGCCTGCGTGGTTGCCCTCGGCGCCCACACCAGCGGCCTGCTCGCGAACGACGATGATCTGGCGCGCGAACTGCTGGACGTCGGCGTCGCAGCCGGTGATCGCGCCTGGCAACTGCCGCTGTTCGACGAATACCAGGAACAGTTGAAGAGCAACTTTGCCGACATGGCGAACATCGGCGGCCGCGCTGGCGGCACCATCACGGCAGCGTGCTTCCTGTCGCGCTTTACGAAGGCCTACAAGTGGGCGCACCTTGATATCGCCGGCACTGCCTGGAAGTCCGGCGCCGACAAGGGATCCACAGGCCGTCCGGTGCCGCTGTTGACGCAGTTCCTTATCAAGCGCGCCGGCGCCTGATGAGATCGACCACACAGTGACCGAGGTCCGCTTCTTCCACAACGCGCCGGACAAGCTATCGGCGGCATGCCGATTGGCCGCCGCCGCGTACCGGCATGGACGCAAGGTCACCGTGTTTGCGCCCGAAGCGGGTCAGGCGGCCCGCTTCGATGCGCTGCTATGGACATTCCAGCCGTTGGCTTTCGTTCCTCATGTTCTGGGCTCATCACCGCTCGCGGCCGAGACGCCCGTATTGATCGAGACCGGTCTTGAGCGCCCACAACATCTGGACGTGCTGATCAATCTCGGCAACGAAGCCCCTCCCGCGTTCGAGCGCTTTTCCCAAGTGATAGAAATCGTCACGTCCGATCCGGTCGATCGCGGCCCCGCCCGCGCACGCTGGGCCTTCTATCGCGAGCGAGGGCTTGAACCGGAAGCAAACGACCTTTCCGCACGCGAGCGTTCATGACCCCTATCACCCCGAACGATGATCTGGACGCTTCGGACACCCTGTTGGTGAAGGCCGACGCGCTGATTCACCGGCATCGCTCAAGCACCCTGCCACAAGCCGACGACCTGCCGGTTCTGACCGACGTACTGGGCGAAGACCTACCGGTCCTCGACGACATCGCGGACGAAATCGCACTCGACGACGAACCGCTTGAAGCGCCATTACAACCTGCCGAGACGACCACGACGCCAGCGGCAAAACCCACCGCTCCTCCTGCGATCGTCGAACCCGACCCCGCGATCATCGCCGCTGCGGCCGATGCCGCCGCAAAAGCTGCGCGTGAAGAAGCCCTGGTCCAGGCCCAGGCGGCGCAGATGCGGATGGCCGAGCAACTGATCGAATTCGACGCTCACATCGCGCAGACACTCGAAAGCTGGATCAGCAACGAACTGCCGCAGATCGTCGCGGCGGAAGTCGACGGCATGGTGGAGCGCCTGCGGATCAAGACGCTGGCCCACATGCGCGCAACGCTGGTACCGGATCTGTCGCACAAGCTGTCCGAGCTGCTCGACGCGACGCTGAACACGCCCAGACAAGATTGACCCCCGCGGACGGTCGCCACCCTGCACCGCATCGGCGGCGGGGGCGGCCGTCCATTCGCTATAATCCAAGGTTTTGATTTTCCAGACGAAAATAATGGAACTCGCAAAGAGCTTCGAGCCCGCCGAGATCGAACGGCGCTGGTATGCAAACTGGGAACAGTCGGGCTACTTCAAGGCCGGTCTGGACAAGTCCAACCCCGACGCGTTCTGCATCCTGCTACCGCCGCCCAACGTCACGGGCACGCTGCACATGGGTCACGGCTTCAACCAGACAGTGATGGACGCGCTGACGCGCTACCACCGCATGCTGGGCCACAACACGCTGTGGCAGCCGGGCACCGACCACGCCGGCATCGCGACGCAGATCGTCGTCGAGCGCCAGCTCGATGCGCAGGGCGTGTCGCGCCACGATCTGGGCCGCGAGAAGTTCCTCGAAAAAGTGTGGGAGTGGAAGGAATACTCCGGCAACACCATCACGCAGCAGATGCGCCGCCTCGGCACCTCGCCCGACTGGTCGCGCGAGCGCTTCACGATGGACGCAGGCCTCTCGAAGATCGTCACCGAGACCTTCGTACGCCTCTACCGCGAAGGCCTGATCTACCGTGGCAAGCGTCTGGTGAACTGGGACCCGAAGCTGCACACCGCGGTGTCGGACCTGGAGGTGGTGTCCGAAGAGGAGGACGGCTTCCTGTGGCACCTGAGCTACCCGCTCACCGACGGCAGCGGCTCGCTGACCGTGGCCACCACGCGGCCCGAGACCATGCTCGGTGACACCGCCGTGATGGTGCACCCGGAAGATGAGCGCTACGCCCACCTGATCGGCAAGACCGTCACGCTACCGCTTGTCGGCCGCGAAGTGCCGATCATTGCCGACGAGTACGTGGACCGCGAGTTCGGCACCGGCGTCGTCAAGGTCACGCCTGCGCATGACCAGAACGACTACCAGGTCGGCCTGCGCCACAACCTGCCGATGATCATCGTGCTAACGCTCGAAGGCAGCGTACCGGCCGAAGGCACCGTGGTCACCGGCGGCAAGATCACGGGCAGCACGCCGCTGCCCGCCCATCTGGCCGGGCTGGACCGCTTCGAGGCGCGCAAGCAGGTCGTCGCCGGCTTCGAGGCGCTGGGCCTGCTCGGCGAAGTGAAACCGCACAAGTTGATGGTGCCGCGCGGTGACCGCACCGGCGTCGTCATCGAGCCGATGCTCACCGACCAGTGGTTCGTCGCGATGAGCAAGGCCGGCCCGGACGGCACTAGCATTGCCGGCAAGGCGCTGGAGTGCGTGGCTTCGGGCGAGATCAAGTTCGCGCCCGAGAACTGGGTGAACACCTACAACCAGTGGCTCAACAACATCCAGGACTGGTGCATCTCGCGCCAGCTGTGGTGGGGTCACCAGATTCCAGCGTGGTACGCCGACGATGGCCGCGTCTTCGTCGCGCATGACGAAGCGGAAGCTAAAGCGGTGGCCGCGGCCGATGGCTACACCGGAACCTTGAAGCGTGACGAGGACGTGCTCGACACCTGGTACTCGTCCGCCCTGTGGCCATTCAGCACCCTGGACTGGACGCCCGAGTGGCCGGCCAAGTCCAACGATGCGCTGGACCTCTACCTACCCTCGTCGGTGCTGGTCACCGGCTTCGACATCATCTTCTTCTGGGTCGCGCGCATGGTCATGATGACCAAGCACATCACCGGCAAGATCCCGTTCAAGACCGTGTACGTGCATGGCCTGGTGCGCGACGCCGAAGGCCAGAAGATGAGCAAGTCCAAGGGCAACGTGCTCGATCCGATCGACCTGATCGACGGCATCCAGCTCGACGACCTCGTCGCGAAACGCACCACCGGGCTGATGAACCCGAAGCAGGCCGCGCAGATCGAGAAGAAGACGCGCAAGGAATACCCGGAGGGCATCCCCGCCTTCGGTACCGATGCGCTGCGCTTCACCTTCGCGAGCCTCGCCACGCTGGGCCGCGACATCAAGTTCGACATGCAGCGCTGTGAGGGCTACCGCAACTTCTGCAACAAGCTGTGGAACGCCACGCGCTTCGTGCTGATGAACACCGAGGGCAAGGATTGCGGGCTCAACGAGCACGCACCGAGCGAGTGCAACGGTGCTTACCTCGCCTTCTCTGACGCCGACCGCTGGATCGTCTCGCGCCTGCAGCGCGCCGAGGCGGCCGTAGCCCAGCACTTCGCCGACTTCCGGCTCGATTTGCTGTCGAGCGAGATCTACACGCTGGTGTGGGACGAGTACTGCGACTGGTACCTCGAACTCGCCAAGGTGCAGATCAACACCGGCAACGAGGCGCAGCAACGCGCCACGCGCCGCACCCTGCTGCGCGTGCTGGAGACGATCATCCGCCTGGCACACCCGGTGATCCCCTTCATCACCGAAGAGCTGTGGCAGACCGTCGCCCCGCTCGCCGGCAAGAAGGACGCCGAGAGCCTGTGTCTGGTCGCCTACCCGCGCGCCAACGCCGAGCGTATCGACGAGAAGACCGAAGCCCGCATCGAGCAGCTCAAGGCGCTGGTCAGTGCGGTGCGCAGCCTGCGCGGCGAGATGAGCCTGTCGCCGGCGCAGAAGGTGCCGCTGATCGTCGCCGGCCCGGTCGCCGACGTCGAAGCCTTCGCGCCCTACCTGGCCTCGCTCGCCAAACTCGACAGCGTCACGGCTGCAGGCGATGCCCTACCCGCCTCGCCGGCGCCGGTGCAGATCGTTGGCGACTTCCGCCTGATGCTGAAGATCGAGATCGACGTCGCCGCCGAACGCGAGCGCGTCACCAAGGAGATCGCACGCATCGAGGGCGAGGTCACCAAGGCCAACGCCAAGCTCTCCAACGAGAGCTTCGTCGCCCGGGCGCCTGCGGCTGTGGTGGAGCAAGAGAAGAAGCGCGTCGCCGACTTCGGTGCCACGCTGGAAAAGCTGCGCGAGCAGCTCGCCCGCCTCGCCTAAACGGGACGGAGCATCAAAGAAAAACGGCACCGCAAGGTGCCGTTTTTCCTTCTGGCGTGGAATCTCCAAAACAAAAAAGAGGCGCCAACGGCGCCTCTATAAAGGGACTCGAGCACCTGATCTTTAGAACTTGTGGCGGACGCCCAGGTTGAAGCCGCTGCGGTAGTCGTTGAAGGTGTTGGAGCCATCCGAGACGCCGTACTTCACGCCGATCTTGTCGTCCGCATCGATGCGGGCGAACCCAAGATACATATCGGTGCGCTTCGAGAACGCGTAGGTACCACCGATACCGATCTGCGTCGCCTTCTCGTCCAGATCGTTCTTGTCCTTCGAGTAGGCATAGGACGCAAGCAGCGAGAAATTGCCGAAGGGCACGGTCGCGCCGAGCAGGTAGCGGTTGTACTTCTTCGGCTCTTTCGCGGCGCCGACAGGCGCGCTCTCAAGCTTCGGCTGCGCATAAGCACCCGAGATCTTTGCCACGCCGAAGTCGACAATGGCGCCCAGCTCAACCACGGTGTCGGTGGTGTACTTCGCCTTGTCGTAGTCGTGGCTATAGTTGGCAACTACCTTGAACATCTTGCCAAATTGCAGCTTCGGCGCGATCGCATAGAAGCGCTTGTCGCCCGCATTGGCGACCGCCTCGTCACCGCCACGGTTGAACGAGTAGATCGCATCAACCGAGAACACATCGCCGAAGTACGGCGTCGTGACATAGAAACCGTTGTTGATGCGGTCGTAGGTCTTCACATGCTGGAAGATGTTGCTCGCCTTGGCGACCTGGCCGTGCGAGAACGGATCGATGTCGCCATAGATCAGGTACTCGGGCGAATACTGGCGGCCCAGGCGAGCTTCAACCACGCCGGCGTCCAGCCCGACCCAGCTCTGACGGCCCCATGCAGCACCGCCCTGCGCAGCCGAACCCTGGTCGGCGTTGATGCCGGCCTCGATCACGAACTTGCCTTTCAGACCCGGCGAAATCTCCTCGACACCACGAAAGCCGAGGCGGGAACCGCTGGCAATACCACTGTCGAAACCGTTGCGGCCCGACTTGCTTGCATCGTAGTTGTCGGTGCGATAGGCGTAGCCCATGTCGACAAGGCCGTAAACCGTGACGCTGCTGTCGGCTGCCATGGCACTTCCGCTGATCAAGGCGACGGCGGCAAGTGCAATCTTCTGCTGATGTTTCACTGCTTCTCCTCAGTTTCAAGTGACGCGCGCGCCACGCTTGTGCGCAACACGCAACAGGAGAAGCTTAGCCAGCAAATGTTTCAAAACGACTAAAGTGCAGAAATTCGCATTTGCAGTACGCGGAAAAACAAAAAGCCCGCTTTCGCGGGCTTTTTGACTGAGCAACTGAAACGGCGATCAGCGCTTCGAGAACTGCTTGCGACGACGTGCGCCGTGCAGACCAACTTTCTTACGCTCGACTTCACGTGCATCACGGGTCACGAAACCAGCCTTCTTCAGGGCAGGCTTCAGCGTCTCGTCGTAATCGATCAGTGCGCGGGTGATGCCATGACGCACCGCACCGGCCTGGCCCGACTCACCACCACCGTCGACGTTCACCATGATGTCGAACTTGCCGATGGTCTCGGTGACTTCCAGCGGCTGGCGCACGATCATGCGGCCCGTCTCACGGGAGAAGAACACGTCGACCGGCTTGCCGTTCACAACGATGTTGCCGCTACCCGGCTTGATGAAAACGCGTGCCACAGCAGTTTTGCGGCGGCCCGTGCCGTACTTGTAAGGATTCGCGATCGCCATTACTCGGCTCCGTTAAATTTCGAGGGCCTTCGGCTGCTGGGCGCTGTGCGGGTGAGTATCACCGGCGTAGCACTTCAGCTTCTTCAGCATCGCGTAGCCCAGCGGACCCTTGGGGAGCATACCCTTGACGGCCTTGGTCAGAACGCGATCCGGGAAGCGGTCTTGCAGCTTCTGGAAGTTGGTTTCGTAGATGCCGCCCGGGTAACCCGAGTGACGGTAGTACTTCTTGTCCAGCGACTTGGTACCGGTCACACGCAGCTTCTCGACATTGACGACGACAATGAAGTCGCCGGTATCGACGTGCGGCGTGTACTCGGGCTTGTGCTTGCCGCGAAGGCGACTCGCAATTTCCGAGGCAAGACGGCCCAGAACCTTGTCGGTCGCGTCTACCACGTACCAATCACGCTTAACTTCGTGCGGCTTGGCCGAAAACGTCCTCATGAGAATGTCCCTTGATTTCTTCTAGGACCCGTTCCAGGCCCAAATGCGGAAAGCCGGCAATTCTACGCGCCAACTTCTTCCAAAGTCAAACACTGATCGAAAAACACAAAAAAAAACGCAGCCCGAAGAGCTGCGCCAAGTCCACACCAAAGGAGGAGGGTGGAGGAGACAAACCCGGGATTGCTTCGGCTCGCTGTTGCGGCACCGAATCAATCACTACGGTTTGGATTATGGGCGCCGGGCTTGTGCATTGCAAGGTTCCAGACCACCTCGCCGAACGAACCTCTTTATATCGAAATAAGTCTGCCTTATGCGGACACAAACCACTGATTTTTAATAAACTAATTTAGTGACTGACTTGTCGTTCAGTAGCCCGCCGGCAGCACATACGCCAAACAATGATGCGATGCAGCATTTTCGGTCAAGCGGTAGAATGCGCCCCTCCCCTGCTCGTAGCTTGAGCCCCCCGATCAGAAGAGGATGAAGAATGGAATGCAGCGTGAAGTGGGTTGATGGCGCGACTTTTCTTGCCAGCACCGGAAGCGGCCATTTTGTAACCATGGAAGGCGCCGCCGACGCAGGCGGGCAGAACCGTGCGCCGCGGCCGATGGAGTTATTGCTCGCCGGGGCCGGCGGTTGTTCCGCCTTCGACGTGGTAACAATCCTCAAACGCGGCCGGCACGCGGTAACCGGGTGCGAGGCGCAGCTCAAGGCCGAGCGCGCCGAGACCGACCCGAAGGTGTTCACGCGCATTCACTATCACTTCATCGTGCGAGGTGCGGCGCTCAAGCGCGAGGCTGTCGAGCGAGCGGTGAGCCTGTCAGCCGAAAAATACTGTTCGGCCTCCATCATGCTCGGCAAGACCGCCGAGGTGACGCACGACTTTGAAATTATTGAAGACTGAGTCCTGAGTGAATACGAACGACAACGGCGGCCCAAGGCCGCCGTTGTCGTTTTGAACCACTCCGACTGCGAACCGGATGCTCAGATCCGGTAAGCCACCGTCGTCATGACCTTGGAAGCAAGCTTCATCGCGAGCCGGGCCGGCGCAGGCAACTCCACGGCGCCGAGCGCGACAGCCGTATCGGCGTGCCCGGCTTCGTCCTTGCGCATCTGGTCGAGGATCGCGAGCGAACGTCCATCCTGGTGCGGCACCCGCTCCATATGACCGGACAGATGGGCTTCGACCTGACGCTCGGTCTCGGCAAGAAAGCCCAGATTCCAGCGATCGCCAAACCTCCCCGCGACAACGCCGATCGACAGCGCGCCGGCGTACCAGAGCGGGTTGAGCAGGCTTTTGTGCCCGCCCATATCGCCGATCCGCTGTTCAGTCCAAGCGAGGTGTTCCGTTTCCTCATCGGCCGCCTGACGAAGCGCCTCGGTAACCGACGGGTCGCTGGAAGTCAGCGCCTGCCCTTGGTAAAGCGCCTGTGCGCAGATCTCGCCAACATGGTTGACCCGCATCAGGCCGGCAACATGCGCGCGCTCCGCTTCGGACAACTCGGCCTCGGGCTGATCGGCGCCCGGGGTCGGTCGCACGCTACGGGCCGGTGCAAAGATCGTGCGAAGCGCGCGATCGAATTCGATGATCAGTCCGTCAATCATGATTGCTCGGATGCGCCTCACTCAATGTATAGGCCGGCGGCCGCTCGGGCGCATGCACGCCGCGGAACAACACGCCGGAGAGTTCATTCAGTGCAAGTCGATAGACCTGACGCTTGAACTCGATCACCGCTTCCAGCGGCACCCAATAGCCCGCCCAACGCCACGCGTCGAACTCCGGCTTCTCGGTTGCCCGCAGAGAAACGTCCGAATCACGGCCAAGCAGCCGCAACAGGAACCAGATCTGCTTCTGTCCACGATAGGTATTACGCCACTCTCTTTTCACCCAGTGGCGTGGGACGTCGTACCGCAGCCAACTGCGCGTGCGACCAAGAATCTTCACGTGCTCCGGCCGCAAGCCCACCTCTTCGAAGAGCTCGCGGAACATAGCCTGCTCGGGCGATTCCCCATGCTTGATACCGCCTTGCGGGAACTGCCAAGAATGCTCACGGATACGTTTTCCCCAGAAGACCTCGTTTCGCGCGTTGACCAGGATGATGCCGACGTTGGGGCGATAACCGTCCCGGTCGAGCATGAGAACCACCTGAAAATTAGCTGAATTGCCACGAATTCTTCCACATGCGGCAAACGAAGGAAAGCGACGCCCCCTGCGGTAAAATGGTGGTTTGCCCCGATTTAGCGATTCGACATGCGCGCACGCCAGTTCTTCATCACGACCCTCAAGGAAGCCCCCGCCGACGCCGAGATCGTCAGTCACAAACTGATGATGCGTGCGGGCCTGATCCGCAAGCTCTCTGCCGGGATCTACAACTACATGCCGATGGGCCTGCGAGTGATCCGCAAGGTCGAGCACATCATCCGCGAGGAAATGAACCGCGCCGGCGCGGTTGAACTGGTGATGCCGCTGGTACAACCAGCCGAGCTGTGGCAGGAAACCGGCCGCTGGGACAAGATGGGCCCGGAGATGCTGCGTTTGAAGGACAGGCATGAGCGCGACTTCGCGATGCAGCCGACTTCCGAAGAAGTCGTGACCGACATCGCCCGCCAGGAGCTGAAGAGCTACCGCGCGCTGCCGAAGAACCTGTACCAGATCCAGACCAAGTTCCGCGATGAACGCCGGCCGCGTTTCGGCATCATGCGTGGCCGCGAATTCATGATGAAGGATGCTTACTCCTTCGACCGCGACGTGGAAGCGGCCGGCAAGAGCTACGAGAACATGTACGCCGCCTACCGCAAGATCTTCGACCGTCTGGGCCTGACTTACCGCGCAGTGGCTGCCGACACCGGCGCGATTGGCGGCGATCGTTCGCATGAATTCCAGGTGATCGCCGAAACCGGCGAAGATGCGATCGTCTACTGCCCGCAGTCGGATTACGCCGCCAACATCGAACTCGCCGAAGCCCTGCCGCTGCTGGCGGAGCGCGCTGCGCCCACGCAGGCCCTGAACAAGGTGCCGACGCCGGGCAAGAGCACCTGCGCCGATGTAGCCGCCCTGCTGGGCACCTCACTCGCCAACACGGTGAAGTCGCTGGTGCTGGCGACCGACGAGGTCGACGAGGCCGGAGCGATCGTCAAGAGCACCGTCTGGCTTCTGCTGGTGCGCGGCGATCACGAACTGAACGAAGTAAAGGCGGGCAAGATCGAGGGCCTGAAAGACGGCTTCCGCTTCGCGACCGAAGCCGAAATCGTCGAACACTTCGGTTGCAAACCGGGATACCTCGGTCCGGTCGGACTCAAGAAGCCGGTCAAGATCGTCGCCGACCGCACGGTGGCCTTGATGAGCGACTTCATCACCGGCGCCAACGAAGTCGACTTCCACATCGCTGGCGTGAACTGGGGTCGCGACCTGCCGGAACCGGACGTCGTTGCCGACATCCGCAACGTGGTCGAAGGCGACGCCTCGCCTGACGGCAAGGGCACGCTCGCGATCCAGCGCGGCATCGAGGTCGGCCATGTGTTCTACCTCGGCACCAAGTACTCGAAGGCAATGAACGCCACCTTTCTCGATGAAGACGGCAAGCCGAAGTTCTTCGAGATGGGCTGCTACGGCATCGGCGTGACCCGCATCCTGGGCGCGGCGATCGAACAGAACCACGACGCGCGCGGCATCATCTGGCCGGACTCGATTGCACCCTTCACCGTCGCGATCTGCCCGATTGGCTACGACCGTGCGGAAGAAGTGAAAACGGCCGCAGATGCGCTTTACGCCGAGCTGACGGCCGCCGGTATCGACGTGATCCTGGACGACCGTGGCGAGCGCCCCGGCGCGATGTTCGCCGACTGGGAGCTGATCGGTGTGCCGCATCGCGTGGTGCTGTCCGACCGTGGCCTCAAGGAAGGCCAGGCTGAATACCAGGGCCGCCGCGATGCGGAAGCGACGAAAGTCGCAGTCGCCGAGCTGTCGGCCTTCGTAAAAGCCCGCGTCGGGTCGTAAACAGAAGCATGCGCATGAAGTCGCTGCACGCCCTGCCACTGATCCTCGCCCTGCTCGCCCCGGCCGCCTTTGCCGGCGCACAGCGGGAGGAGGATCTGTCGGCGAGCGTGCGCGCGGCGCTGCACGGCGCCGTGTCGGATCGGGCCGCGCCGGAGCCGATCTTCCCCAGCGCGGTTGAACGCGTGACCTGGATCAGCGAGATGTCGCAGCGCCTGATCAAGCGCATGCCAGATCCGAAGGAACGCGTCGACTTCCTCAAGACAGTCTATTACGAGGCGCAGCGCGCCGGCCTCGATCCGCAGTTGGTGCTAGGCCTGATCCAGGTTGAAAGCGGCTTCAAAAAGTACGCGGTGTCGCCTGTCGGCGCGCGTGGCTACATGCAGGTGATGCCGTTCTGGGTGCGCCAGATCGGCACGCCGGATCAGAACCTGTTCCATATCCGCACGAATCTCCGCTACGGCTGCACGATCCTGCGCCACTACCTCGACATCGAGAAGGGTGACCTGTATCGCGCACTGGGCCGTTACAACGGCAGTCTGGGTCGCCCCGAATACCCGAACATGGTGCGCGCCGCATGGGAGCGCCAATGGGGCTGGCGGCCGGTGGGCAAGGTGGCGCAGCAGACGCTGCCAACACGCAATTGAACCCGGGCATGGGCGACCGGTAGCTGCTTGCAGGAAGTTCGGGGCGACGGAATAAACCCGCCGCCCCGGGTGTTTGTGAGGTATTCACCCACGGAAGGACACCGCCATGCGCATCGTCACGATCAGCCTATTCGCTGCAGCCCTCCTCGCTGGCTGCGCCACGTCGAGCACGAAAGCACCGACCCCCGCCACCGTGCGAGACGGCATCCTGACCAGCCATTCAGGCATGACGCTCTACACCTTCGACAAGGACAGTGCGAACAGCGGCAAGAGCGTATGCAACGGCCCCTGCGCCACCAACTGGCCGCCGATGTACGCCGCGCCCGACGCGAAGGGCGGTGGCGACTGGAGCGTGATCAAGCGCGACGACGGCAAGCCGCAGTGGGCCTGGAAGGGCAAGCCGCTGTATTTTTGGAGCAAGGATGCGAAGGCCGGCGACCGCACCGGCGACGGCGTCAATGGCGTCTGGCATGTCGTAAAGCCTTGAGTTGAAGCCGCGCCGGTGCTCTCGCACGCCCAACTCGTTGCCGAGATTCCGCGCCTGCGCCGCTACGCGCGGGCGCTGACGGGCGATCGCACGCGCGCCGACGATCTGGTGCAGGACACGCTGCAGCGAGCCCTCGAACGCGCGGGCCAATGGCAGGACGGCAACGCGCGCGCTTGGCTGTTCACCGTGATGCACCGGATCTGGCTTAACCAGGTCAGGCGGCCTGCTGTAGAACAGGACGAGGGGGAGGATGGTCTGCCCGATGCGCCGATCAACCCTTTGCAGGATCGCTGGGGTGACAAGCGCGACCTGGAGCAGGCGCTCGGGTTGCTGCCGGATGGACAGCGTGAGGTGCTACTGCTTGTGGCGCTGGAGGAATTCCACTACGACGAGGCGGCCGAGGTGCTCGGCATTCCGGCCGGCACCGTGATGAGCCGCCTGTTCCGCGCGCGCGAGCAACTGCGCCGCCTGCTCGGTGGCGAATCGCTCCCGCAACCTGCACTCAAGCGGGTGAAGTGACATGACGCAGCAAGAGCCCCCGATTTCCAACGACGAACTGCAGGCTTGGGTCGATCGCCAGAGCGATGCCGAGGCTTCAGCCCGTATCGCGACGATCGTCGCGCAGGACGCACTGCTGGCCGCCCGGGCCAGCGCCTGGGTCGGCCAGCGCAACGCGCTGCATGCCGCGTTCGATGCGGTGCTCGACGAACCGATTCCGCAACGTTTGCTCGATGCCGCACGCCCCGCGCAGCGACGCTGGGCGCAGCAACTCGCAGCCGCGCTGGCTTGCGTTGCACTGGGTGGCGTGTTGGGCTACGCCCTGCCACGCCCGGCCAGCGCGCCGGCTGCGGGCGACCCGCTCGCCGGCCTGCCGCGCGCCGCGGCCATCGCGCATGCGGTGTATGTGCCGGAAGTTCGGCACCCGGTGGAGGTGGGTGCGGAACAGCAGGCGCATCTCGTGGCGTGGCTCAGCAAACGACTCGACCGCCCATTGAAGGTACCTGAGCTTGGCGCAAGTGGCTTCTCGCTGGTGGGCGGGCGCCTGCTGCCCGGTAGCGACGGTGGCGCGGTCGCTCAGTTCATGTACCAGAACGACGCAGGTCAGCGACTCACACTTTATGTGCGGCGCAACGCTGCATCGTCAGAAACAGCCTTCCGCTTTGCGGCGGAGCAGGAGCTGTCGGTGTTCTACTGGGTTGACGGTGGTGTGGGTTATGCCCTCTCCGCGAAGCTGCCGCGCGAGTCCCTGATGCAGATTGCCGAGCTGGTTTATCGCCAGTTACAGCAGAACGGCGCACCCGGTTGAACGCAATCGCACGACGCGAGTCGGAGCGAATGTAAGGTCGAGCGCCTTCACCCGGTCTTCCTGAACAAGCGACCGGCCAAGCGAGCGCCGTAGCCCCCACACCCGAGACACGGAGACATCCATGCTCATCCGCATTCAGGACGATGCGCACCCGATCGCGCCGTCCGAGATCACAAGCGAAACGCTTTACCGCGGCCGACGCGACTTCGTTCGCGCAATGGGCCTTGGCGGCATTGCATTCGCCGCGCCGTCAGCCTTTGGCGCTGCCCCCTTGAATGGCATCCAGAAGAGTCCTTTCTCCACGGACGAGAAGCTGACGCCACAGAACAGCGTGATCAGCTACAACAACTACTACGAGTTCGGCACCAGCAAGGACGACCCGGCGCGCAATGTCGGCCGCTTCAAGACCCGCCCGTGGACCGTCCGCGTCGAAGGCCTGTGCGCGAAGCCGCGCACCTTTGCGATCGACGATCTGCTGAAGCTCGCGCCGATCGAGGAACGCATCTACCGCATGCGCTGCGTGGAAGGCTGGTCCATGGTGATCCCGTGGAACGGTTTCCCGCTCGCGAGCCTGCTCAAACTGGTGGAGCCGCTCGGCAGCGCGAAGTTTGTCGAGTTCACCAGCGCCGCCGATCGCGCCAGCATGCCCGGCCTCGCGTTGCCGGTGCTGGACTGGCCCTACACCGAAGGCCTGCGGCTGGACGAGGCGATGCACCCGCTAACGTTGCTGGCGGTCGGCCTGTATGGTGAGGAGTTGCTGGCGCAGAATGGCGCGCCGCTGCGGCTGGTGGTGCCGTGGAAATACGGCTTCAAGGGCGCCAAGTCGCTGGTGCGGATCCGCCTCACCGACAAGCAGCCGGGCACCGCCTGGAACAAGGCGGCGCCGAATGAATACGGCTTCTATTCGAACGTGAATCCGGAGGTCGACCACCCACGCTGGAGCCAGGCCAACGAACGCCGCCTGGGTGAATTTGGCAAGCGCAAGACCCTGCCCTTCAACGGCTACGCCGAGCAGGTCGCGAAGCTCTACGCCGGCATGGATCTGAGGAAGTTCTACTGATGCAAACCACAACGCGCCGCCCCGCGCACGCTGCCCGCAATGCGCCGCGCGGGCCAAGTAACACGCAGATCGCGCTCGCCAAACTGTCGCTGTTCGTGCTGTGTCAGCTGCCGCTCGGCTGGTATCTGAACGGGCTCTGGCAGGACCAGCTTGGCGCCAACCCGATCGAGGCGATCACGCGTGCCAGCGGTGAATGGACGCTGCGCCTGCTGCTCGCCACGCTCGCGGTCACGCCGCTGCGCCGGCTTACCGGCTGGCACTGGCTGATCCGGCTGCGCCGCATGCTGGGGCTGTTCGTGTTCTTCTACGCCAGTCTTCATCTGGCGACGTATCTGTGGCTCGACCAGTTCTTTGACTGGGCGGCGATCGCGAAGGACATCGTCAAGCGCCCCTTCATCACCGTTGGCTTCGCCGCCTTCGTGCTGCTGGTGCCGCTCGCCGCAACATCGGCCAACTTCGCGATCCGCCGGCTCGGCGGCCGGCGCTGGCAGGCACTGCACCGCTCGGTCTACGCGATCGGCGTACTCGGCGTCTTGCACTTCTGGTGGCTGGTCAAACGCGATGTCACCGAGCCCCTGATTTATGCCCTGATTCTCGCCGTGTTGCTCGGCGCCCGCGTCTGGTGGCGCGAGCAGGAGCGCCGCCGGCAACTGGTGCCGCGCGCCGCGCCGCTCGGCAAACGCATCATCCCGATCGTGCAGCGCTAATCGGCGCTGGCGGCACCCGCGACGCAATGCGCAATGCATGGCGTCGCGGCGCAGTACACTCCGCGGCGACTCTTTCTCTGCAAAGCCGCCATGCGCCTCGCCCCTACACTCGTTCTCGCGCTCATGCTGAGCGCCGGCCTGCTTGCCGCCTGCAAGCCCAACGCCTCCGCCACGAGCGCACCGGCCGCGACCATTGCGCCTGCGAGCAGCGCATCCCCGATCGTCGATCTGCTAACCGGCGCACAGCTGTTGCTGGAGCGCTATCGCAAACTGATCGTGCTGCTGGCGGATGAACGTGCGATGAGCGACAAGGAGCGCGCCACCGCCAACCAGGTCGGCCAGGCACTGTTCCATGAAAACCTCGCTGACCGCGCAAAACTGGAAGCACAGATCGCCGAGTTAACAACGACCGGCAACGACCGCCGCTTCGAGACCTTCGAAGCGCTGCTGGCGCAGATCGAATCCGGCAAGGGCCTCTTCGATGCCGACCGCCTCGCCTACCGCGAACTGCTCAAGGCGCTGGAGCTGAGCCTGCAGCAGGATTCCACCTTGCCGGCGATCAAACTGCACAAGCGCGTCGGAGAGGACCTCGACGCCATGCAGGAAATCGAGCACCAGTACGACAAGGAATTGAGGCAGGTATTCGACCGCTTCGAGACGCGCGCAATCGCCCTCAAACGCGAGAAATGGGACGACTACCTCGCGCACCTGAAGACGCTGTATTCGCGCGAGCAGATCATGAAGGACTACGGGCAGATCGTGCCCTACCCGGCGGCAAAAGGCGGCGACGACGACCAGGAAAAGCCGGTGTTCGGCTACGACCTGCCGCCCAAAACCCTGGTGCTGACCTTCGACGACGGCCCGCACAACGCCTACACCGAAGAGATCGCGGCGATCCTCAAGCAATACAACGCCCCCGCGGTGTTCTTCGAGGTCGGCAACAACCTCGGCACGGTGTCGGACGCCGGCAAGCCGCAGCTCGGCGCACGCGCCGGCGTTGCAAAGCGCCTGAAGGCCGACGGCTACGTGCTGGCCAACCACAGCTACAGCCATGCGCAACTCTCAAAGGAATCGGGCGATCCACTGAAGGCTGAAATCAACCGCACCGACGTGTTGCTCAAGGCGGTCGACCCGGCGCCGTCGGGCCTCTTCCGCTTCCCGTACGGCGCAAGCAGCCGCGAGGCAATGAACGAGCTGGCGGCGCTGAAGCTGCGCTCAATCATGTGGAACATCGATTCGCTGGACTGGGCCGACCCGGTGCCCAACTCGATCGCGGATCGCGTGCTCAAGAGCGTGGCGAAGGAAGGCCGCGGCATCATCCTGTTCCACGACATCCACGAGCGCACCGTCACCGCGCTGCCGAAGATCCTCGAACAGCTCACGGCCGAGGGCTACCGCTTCGCCGGCTGGGATGGCAAGGGCTTCACCGCAGCCAACGCACCTGCCTCGCCGGCTGAGGAGAAGACCACGGTCACGACGGGCTACGAGGATTCCTGGGCGGTGGTCGTCGGTATCGACAACTACGCCAAGTGGCCCAAGCTGCAGTACGCGGCGCGCGACGCCGACGCGATCCGCCAGACGCTGATCGATGAATTCGGCTTCGCCAGCGAGCGGGTGTTCAGCCTGAAGAATGGCGAGGCAACGCGCAACGCGATCCTCTCCACCTTCCACGATCGACTGGCGCACGGCGGCGTGAAGAAGAACGACCGCATCTTCGTGTTCTTCGCCGGCCACGGCGCCACGCGCAAGCTCAGCTCGGGCCGCGATCTGGGCTACATCATCCCGGTCGATTCCGACCCGGCGCAGATGGCGTCCGACGCGATTCCGATGACCGAGATCCAGAACATCGCCGAGAGCCTCACCGCCAAGCATGTGCTGTTCGTGATGGACGCCTGCTACAGCGGGCTCGGGCTCACGCGAGGCGGCGGCAACAACAACTTCCTGAAGGAAAACGCGCGCCGCATCGGGCGCCAGATGCTCACGGCCGGCGGCGCCGACCAGCTTGTTGCCGATGGGGGCCCCGGCGGGCATTCGGTGTTCACCTGGACGCTGCTGCAAGCGCTGGGCGGCAAGGCGGACCTGAACGGCGACGGCTTCATCACCGGCACTGAGCTGGCGGCCTACATCGCACCGGCGGTGGCCGGCATTTCGCAGCAGACGCCGGCCTTCGGCAGCCTGCCCGGCTCGCAGGGCGGCGAATTCGTGTTCCAGCTCAAATCCGGCACCGAGTTCCTCAGCCCGAGCACCGAACAGTTGCCGCGCGAGGCCGTGGCACTGAACCAGAAACTCGCCGAAGCGGCCCCCGCTGCGGCAAGCAGTGCGCCGGTGGTGGTGAAGGATCTGCAGGGCAACGAGACCAAACTGGCGGTCCCGAAGCCGGTCGCCGCCAACGCCCGCCAGCTCGCGCAGCGCGCCAACGACCGCGGGCTGCAGCTGTACCGCGAACAGCAGTACGCCGCTGCCGAGGCGCAGTTCACCGAGGCACTCAAGCAGCGCCCCGACTTCGCGCTGGCCGCCAACAACCTCGGCTTCATCTACCTCAAGCAGCAGAAGTACAAGGAAGCGGCGCGCTGGTTCGAGAACACGATCAAGATGGACCCTTCCCGCGCGATCACCTACCGCAACCTCGGCGACGCTTGTGCGCAATCCGGCGACAAGGATTGCGCGCGCAAGGCTTTCGGCACCTACCTGGAACTGACCCCCGCCGGCAGCGGCGCGGACTACGCCCGCCAGCAGCTCGGCCAGCTCTGATCAGCGTTGCCGGGGCCGGCCTCGCACAGGCCGCGGCAGCGTCGGCAGCGCCACCACTGCACGGCTGACGCGAATCGCATGGCAAGGGGCACGCCGGCCTTCTACGATCAAGGTAGCGGCGGGGAACGCCCTGCCTTGACGAGGATCGCCTCATGCCTGCGACATCCGAAGCCGGTTCGCTGCCCACGGTCACGCCCGGCCGCTGGTATCCGCTGGGCGCCACGCTGACGCCCGAAGGCGTCAACTTCGCGCTCTACTCGCGCAACGCCACACGCGTTTTCCTGCATCTGTTCGATGGTACATCGGGCGCCGCCACGGCGGTACTCGAGCTCACCGAACGCGAGCGCTACGTGTGGTACGGCTTTGTCGCCGGCATCAAGGCGGGCCAGTGCTACGGCTACAAGGTGGATGGGCCCTTCGACCCGGCCAACGGCCAGCGCTTCAACCCGAACAAGCTGCTGCTCGACCCCTACGCGCGGGCGATCACCGGCAAGCCACAGAACACTGACAATGTGCTGCTCGGCTACGACGCGCATTCGCCGCTGAAGGATCTGTCCTTCGACGCACGCGACAGCAGCGCCGCGATGCCCAAGGCGGTGGTGATCGACCCGCACTTCGACTGGGGTCGCGACCGGCCGCCGGGGATCCCGTTCGAGCAACTGGTTATCTACGAAACGCATGTGAAAGGCTTCACCGCCGACCCGGCCTCGGGCGTGAAAGCGCCCGGCACCTATCTGGGCTTCATCGAGAAGATCCCCTACCTCAAGTCGCTCGGCATCAATGCGGTGGAGCTGCTGCCGGTGCACGCCTTCCACGCCGAGGACTTCCTGCTCGACAAGGGGCTGACGAACTACTGGGGCTACAACACCCTGGCCTTCTTCGCGCCGGAGCCCGGGTACAGCACGCGCCACACCCCCGGCTGCGAAGTGGTGGAATTCAAGACGATGGTGAAGGCGCTGCACGAGGCCGGCATCGAAGTGATTCTGGACGTCGTCTACAACCACAGCGCCGAAGGCAGCGAACTTGGGCCGACGCTGTCGCTGCGCGGCGTCGACAACCGCAGCTACTACAGTCTGCTGGGGTCGGCGGAAGCGCCGGCGCGCTTCTACGACAACACCACCGGCTGCGGCAACACGCTGGATTTCTTCAGCGCCGCAGTGATCCGCATGGTGATGGATTCACTGCGCTACTGGGTGAAGGTGATGCATGTCGATGGCTTCCGCTTCGATCTGGCCTCGGTGCTCGGGCGCGAGCGCAGCGGCTTCCAGCGCTCGGCCTCGTTCTTCGATGCGGTGGCGCAAGATCCGGTGCTGTCGCGCGTGAAGCTGATCGCCGAGCCTTGGGATCTGGGCACCTACGAGGTCGGCAACTTCCCGGTGGACTGGTCGGAATGGAACGGCCGCTTCCGCGACACGATGCGCCGCTTCATGCGCGGCGACCCCGGTCAGCTCGGCAGCATGGGGCGACGCGTAACCGGCTCGGCCGACCTGTACGGCGACGACGGCCGATCGGCCTACAACAGCGTCAACTTCATCACCTGCCACGACGGTTTCACGCTGAACGATCTGGTCAGCTACGAGCACAAGCACAACGAAGCCAACCTTGAAGACAACCGCGACGGCTCGAACGACAACATCTCATGTAACTGCGGTGTGGAGGGTCCGAGTGACGACCCGGCGATCGAGCGACTGCGCGGGCAACTGATCCGCAACCAGCTGTGCGCATTGTTCTTCTCGCTCGGCACGCCGATGCTGCTGGCCGGCGACGAAGTGCGCCGCACTCAGCACGGCAACAACAACGCCTACTGCCAGGACAACCCGATCGCCTGGTTCGACTGGGGCGCCGTCGAGCGCAACGCCGATCTGCTGCACTTCACGCGCAAGGCGATCGGGCTGACGCGACGCTACACGGTGCTGCAGCGACGCAAGTTCCTGCTCGGGCGCGACATGAATTGCGACGGCGTGGCCGACATCAGCTGGTTCGGCACCGATCTGAATCCGCCACGCTGGGACGATCCGCAAGCCCGCACGCTGTGCTATCGGCTCGACGGGGGCGAGATCATGTCGGCCGCCGGCCGCTACTACCTGTTCTTCATCCTCAACGCCGACAACCGCCTGCAGGACGTCCAACTTCCGCCGGCGGGCGACGGCATGCGCTGGTACCGCATTGTCGACACCGGTCTGCCCCCGGGCGAGGACTTTGCGGAAGCGGGCGCCGAAGTGCCACTGCAACCGGCCGATCACTACCTCGCCAACCCGCGCAGCACCGTGGTGCTGATCTCGCGCTGACACCCGCGGCCCGCACGCCGCTCAAGTCGCGCGCGGGCCTGCCGATAGCCTTGCGATAACGGGCGGCGACCGGCCGGCCCGATCACCAAGGAGCATGGTGCGTGGCAGTCAGCCCTGAGCCATTCGATGTCCTGCGACGCGGCACGATGGCCTTGCTGGCACTTTACGGCGTGCTGGCGCTGGGTTTCGCACTCTCCGCTCCGGCCCCGGCCACCCACTGGTGGAACCCGACTGCCGCTGGCATGGCGCTGGCCGCCGCGTTGGCGCTTGGCGCCCGCAGCACCAGTTCGCCACGCTGGCGGATCGCCGCGCTGCTCACCGCTGGCTTGACGCTCGCTCCGTTGCTGTACGCATGGCCGCCGGCAAGCGTGCCCCACCGTCTCTGGCCGCTGGCGTCACGCGGCTGGCCCGCGCTGCTGTGCACCGTTGCATGGCTGCTGTGGGCCTTCGCCCACCGGCGCGGCGCGCGGCGCGTTGCGGGCCTGCTGACACCGACGGCCATCGCGCTGGTTTGCGGCGGCGCGATGGTGATTGCCGGCAACTACATCCATCTGGACCTGCTCTACGGCCGCCCCGCGGTCGCGGCCCAGCCGCTTCCACTGGCTGCCGCGCTATTGATGCTCGCGATCCTGCTGCTGCGCGAGCGATCCCGCCTGCGGCCGGGCGAGCAGCGCGAAGAATCGCTGATCAGCCGCATCGGCCTCGGCTTGCTGACGATGATCGCCTTCGCAACCGGCCTCATCAGCTTCACGGCACTGCAGGCAGAACTGGAAACGGCGCTCTACCAGCACCTCGAAGCCACGCTGCAGACGCGGCAGTTCGTCTTCTACTCGGCGCTCGACGCGCTACACCTCAACGCCGCGCCGCTGGTACGCGACCGGCAGGTGAGCACCCTGCTCGTGCAACAAGCCAGCCA
The DNA here is from genome assembly GCF_041909475.1 of Niveibacterium sp. Taxonomy (NCBI): domain Bacteria; kingdom Pseudomonadati; phylum Pseudomonadota; class Betaproteobacteria; order Rhodocyclales; family Rhodocyclaceae; genus Niveibacterium; species Niveibacterium sp. The sequence goes on from NZ_JAYRDJ010000004.1 coordinate 116,325, forward strand.
GCCGGATGCAGCGGGTACGGCGAAACTGGTGCAGACGGTCGATGACCTGCTGCCGCCGGCCAACCCGTCGCAGACGGCTCGCGCCAGCATTGCCCGCGCGGTATCGATCCGCGACGCGCAGGGCAAGGAACTCGCGCGGCGCGGCGACTTCCTCGACGGCACGGTGCTGTGGTCCACCACGCGCCGCCGCAGCGATGTGAGCCTGCTGTGGCACCAGGGCGTGCCCTTCGCGCTGCAGCGGCTGGACATCGAGGATGCACAACGCAACCGCGTCGGCGAAATCGTGATCCAGCATCCGGTGCCTGCGTGGGAACAACTCGCCGAAACCGATTTCGACCTCGGCAACACCGGGCAGATGGCGATCTGCGGGCTCTACCAGGGCAGCGTGCGTTGCCTGCGATCACGCAAGCCCGAGGCACTCTGGATGCCGCGCGACACCGCAGTGCGCAGTTTCATCGACGCCGCCACGCTGTATGGCGAAGCCGGTGACGCAACTACCCCGCAACTGTTGCGTGACGAGCAGGGGCGCACGGCGGTGATCGCCTACCGGCCGATGGGGCGCCTGAACCTTTCGCGCAAGGTCAGCAGCAATGGTTTGATGATGCTGATCACCGTGGACGCGCAGGAGTTCTATGCGCCACTGCGCCGCTTGCTGCATCGGGTACTGCTGTTTGCGTTGCCGACGATCCTGCTCGGCGGCTGGCTGCTGACGGCGTTGGTCCGCCCGCTGGTGCGCGCCTTGCGCGACAAGCAGGCGCGCTTCCGCGAACTGACCGAGCTGTCGTCAGATTGGTACTGGACGATGGACGCCGAGCTATGTTTCGTCGAGATCATCGGCAAGGGGCTCGCTGACGCAGACGTACGCCCGGCCGAGTGGGTGGGCCAAGCACTCGGCGCACTGCCGCTGACGCTGGACGACGGCAGCGAACTCACGCCGCTGCTCGCACGCCTGACGCGACACACTGCATTCCAGTCCGTGGCGCTGCGGCTACAGCAAACCGATTCACCGCCCCGCTACCTCGAGCTTTCGGGCGCCCCGCAGTTCGCCGGTGGCCGCTTTATCGGCTATCGCGGTGTTGGTATCGACGTAACCGAGCGACGCGTTGCGCAGCAACACCTGCAGCGCGCCGAGCAGGAGTTGATGCGCAGCGAGAAGCTCGCCTCGCTCGGCCGCCTCGTCGCGGGAGTAGCACACGAACTGAACACCCCGCTCGGCAACGGCATCACCGCCGCCAGCAGCCTCGCCGGCGAGCTGCGCGATTTCGGCCGGACCATCGAAGGCGGCAGCCTGCGCCGCAGCGCACTGCAGGATTTCACCACCCTCGCGCAGCAGACGGTGAACCTGATCGAACGCTCGCTCGCCCGCGCCGCCCACATCGTGCAGCAGTTCAAACAGGTTGCCGTGGATCAATCGTCCGAAGGGCGCCGCCACTTCCTGCTGCATCAGGTGACCGACGAGCTGATCAGCCTGCTGCAGCCGCGCCTGCGGCCACGTGGCATTGCGCTGGAGATTGCGATCGCACCGGATATCGAGATGGATGGCTTCCCCGGCGCACTGGAACAGGTGATCGAGAACCTGGCGATGAACGCGCTGATCCACGCCTTCGAAGGCCGTACAGAAGGCGCGCTGGAAATCACCGCGCAGCGCCATGGTATTGACCGCGTACGCCTCGTGGTGCGAGATAACGGCCGCGGCATGGGCGACCGCGAGCTGGCGCGCGCCTTCGAACCCTTCTTCACCACGCGGCTGGGCTCCGGCGGCAGCGGCCTCGGCCTCTACATCGTGCACACGATCGTCTGCGACGTGCTGGGCGGCAGCGTATCGCTGGACAGCGCCGAAGGCGCCGGTTGCGTCGTCACGCTCGATCTACCGCTCACCGCCCCCTGAGCCGCCCGCGGCAACAACGCACCGTTCAAGTGCGCCGCCGCCTTGCCGTTAGTTAAGCTTGCATACGAATTCGCAGAAGCTGGCGGGCGCGCCCGGGAAAACAGCCGGCAAGCCACGACGTAAGGCGGGAGGGGAAGCATGCGGCAACACATACTGCGGATCGGCCTGCTTACGCTGGCTGTGCATGCTTGCTGCGCCACTGCGCAGACGCCGGACGATGCTTCGGTGCTGGAGCTCGACCTCGGCCAGCTGGGCAATGTAGCGGTTCCGCAAAGCGCGACGATCACGCCAACGACCTCGCGCCGGGTGCCTGCATCGGTCACCGTGATCGACCGGCAGATGATCCACGACACCGGCGCGCGCAACCTGTTCGACCTGCTCGAAACCTACGTACCCAGCTTTCACTACCTGCCCCACCACTGGGAAGCGCCGCACATGGGCATGCGCGGGCTGATCGGTGACCGTGAGGACAAATACCTGATCGTGCTGAACGGCCGCGTGCTGAACGAACGGACGCACTTCGGCGCGATGAGCGAACGCGATCTGCCGATGCTCGACGATATCCAGCGCATCGACGTGGTACGCGGCCCGGGCTCGGTGGTGTACGGGCCGGGCGCGGTGTCGATGGTGATCAGCATCCAGACCGAGAGCTACAGCGACACGAGTGCGGACGGCGCAACGGTGAAGCTCGGCGCGGTAGAACAGTTCCAGAGCCTGGAAGCGAAGAAGCGCATTGCCCTTGGCGACGAGCGGCACGGCCTGCTGCTGTACGCCGGCATCGCGAACTACGACGGTGCCTCGCCCGATGATACGCCGGTGGTGTACGGCAACACCTTCAACACCGCGTGGGGACAACAGGTCAAAGCGGGCGAAGCTGCCCCCTTCGACTATCAGAACAACCACGCCGCCTTCCGCGACCAGCCCAAGCTCAAACTGCATGCGGACTATCAGCTCGACAACTTCCGCGCTTGGCTGCGCTACACCCGTGGCGGCGAAGAACTGGCGTGGGAACACAAGGTGTTCGGCACCAAACCGATCGGTTCTGCTGCGCCCGGGACACCGCAATCAGCCATACCGGATCAGGGCGTTGGCTACCAGCAGCTCACGCTGGACATGTCGCAACGCTGGACGCTGAGCCCGGCAATGTCACTCGAGCTCAAGGGCGGCTATGACAGTTTCGACTACGAGCGCGTGTTCGCCAACGTCGCCGCGCCGTGGAACCAGGTCGAGAGCCATCGCGAAGAACAGTACCTGCTGCGCGCGACGCTCAGCGGGCAGGCGAGCGCAACACAATCCCTCGCTGCCGGTGCCGAATACAGCTACTCAGGCTACGGTTTGAAGAGCCCGGGCTACCCGGGCGCCGCCCCCTACTCTTCGTCGCTCGGGCTGATGAGCGAATGGGGTTCCGCAGCCTACGGCATCTTTGCCGAACACCAGTGGCAGGTGTCGGATACCTTGACCAACTTCCTCGGCCTGCGCGCCGACAAGGACGACTACACCGAATGGATGTGGTCGCCGCGCTGGTCACTGGTGTATGCGCCGAACGAGACGGACACGTTCAAGTCGGTGGTGAGCCGCTCGGTACGCAAGAACAACGCGGAAGAGCTGCGCAAGCAACACCTGGCGGGCCAGCTATCCACCCCGGAACAGCTCCAGGGCATTGAGCTGATCTACCAGCACGCCCTCTCACGCGCGCTGCGGCTGGATCTGGCGGCCTACTACAACGACGTAGAAGTAATCGGATTCAACTCCACGACACTGGCGCCAACCGCCGTTGCCAATTTCACCTACGGCGGCATCGAACTGGAACTCGAATACAAGACCGACACACTGCGCCTGAGCTTTTCGCATGCCTACACCAAACTCGATCACTTCGAGGTCGAGCCCGGCGCACGGCAAAAGATCTCGGTGGCCAATCTGGGCTATGGCAATGACCTGAGCAACTGGAGCAATCACATGAGCAAGCTCGCCGCCGTGTGGCAGGCGAATGCAGACTGGCGCCTGAGCGGTGCGCTGCGGGTGTTCTGGGGCTACCCCGGCTCGCAGGACACGACGCAGGCCACCAACGACATCAACAACAAGATCATCCCCGGCCCCTACTCCAGCACCGCAGTGTCCGACCCTGGCTACACCGACAGTTTCCAGGAAGCCGTTTTCCTCGATCTCGGCGCATCCTGCCGCGTGTTCGGCAACGACACCGTGGCGCTCAACGCCTACAACGTACTCGGCTGGGTGGATTCGAAATACAACAAACGCATGTACCTGATCGATGTGAGCAACTACCGCGCCGAGGCTCCGGCCGTGGCGCTGACCTATCGTCATGCCTTCTGACACCGGCCCAAAACTTCTTCCCCCTTGCAGGCGCAACCCGGCACGCACGCATCGCCTTGCCTGCCGCTAACACGATGTCACGCTGCGTGCTCCTGATCCGCATCGGCATTCTTGCCGCGGCCCTGTCAGTGCAGGGCGTCGTCGCCCATGCAGCGCCGCTCGATGCGCAGGTGAAAGCTGCCTACCTGATCAACTTCACCCGCTACATCGTGTGGCCGTCCACCGCTGGGCACATGCTGTGCCTTGTCAGCGCCGACGAAGTGGCTGACTGGCTTGAGCGCAACCAGGGCAAGAGCGGGCTACCCGTGCGGCGCCTGCTCGAACCGGCGGAAGTCGAGGGCTGCACGGTGCTGTTCCTTGGCCGCGACAGCACGCAAACCCGTAACTGGCTCAGCGCGGCGCGCGACCGTGCGATCCTGACTGTGAGCGAGCAAGGTGGTTTTCTGCAGAAGGGCGGCGTGATCAACCTGATTCCCCAAGGCAACACGCTGCGTTTCGAGGTGAACCTCGACAGCGCGGTGCGTGCCAAGCTGCAATTCAGCTCCCGCCTGCTCGCGCTGGCAGCCCATGTAGAAGGTGGCGGCCAATGAAGCTCGAACGGCGTCTGATCCGTCTCAGCGTCAGCGTGCTGCTGTTGGGTGTCGTGCTGCATCTGGCGCTGCTGCTGGCCTATGAGCAAAGCACCTACCGCGACCGCATCCTGCAGGATCTGCGCGGGCGCGCGGAGATCCTCGCGCTCAACAGCGCCGCGGCGATTTCGTTCGACGATGCTCGCGCCGCCAACGAAAACCTGCTGACTCTGCGCGCCACGCCCAGCGTCATGCTTGCCTGCCTCTACGGCGAGCGCGGGCGCGTCCTCGCAAGCTACCGCCCCGACGGTGGCACGCCCTGCCCACCCACGCAGGGCGTCGTGCAAATACCGGGCGCGATCCGCCATCTTGAGCCGGTGCGGGTGCAAGGCCAGATCATTGGCCAACTACTGCTGCAGGAGCGCCTGCCGTCTCTGGCGGAACGCCTGCCGCGCTACGGGCTGATGCTGTCCAGCAGCATCGCGGTCGAAGCGCTGCTGGTGCTGGTCATGGTGCTCACGTTGCGCGCCCGCGTGATCAAGCCGGTCAATGAACTGGCCGCACTCGCCGCCCACGTCACGGAAGCCCGCGACTACGCACAGCGCGTCCACGTGCGTGGTGACGACGAGATCAGCGAACTCGGCACCGCCGTCAACCGCATGCTCGCCGCGATCGAGGAGCGTGCCATCGCGCTTCGCGAGAGCGCCCAGCTCCTGCAGGCCCTGATCGACCACGCACCGGCCACGATCACGATGAAGGGCGACGACGGCCGCTACCTGCTGGTGAACGAACAGTTCGCCCGCCTCGTCGGCCAACCGGCCGAACAGATCCTGGGGCAAGGCGACGGCACGCTGTTCCCACCGCAGCTTGCGCGGCTGCGCGAAGAGCTCGACCAAGCAACAGTACTCGCGGGCAGCGCGCAACGGCACGAGGAAGAATTTGGCGATCGCACCTGGCTGACCGAGCGCTTCGCGCTGCGCAACACGGCCGGCGAAATCTACGCCGTGTCCGCGATCTCCACCGACATCACTGATCAGCGCGAAACGCAGGCCTCGCTAGCCGATGCGCTGGCGCGGCTCACCGAGCTCAACGAGTCACTCGAAAGCCGCGTCGCGCAACGCACGGCGGAACTCAAACAGGCGATGGAGCAACTCGTGCAAAGCGAGAAGCTCGCCGCACTCGGCAGCCTCGTTGCCGGCATTGCGCACGAGCTCAACACGCCGATCGGCATGGTGGTCACCGCCTCGTCGAGCATGGCAGACCTCGCCCGCAGCTTCGCCGGCCAGGTGGCGGACAACCGCGTTTCGCGCAGTGGTTTCCAGCGCTTCCTCGAGGATCTCGCAACCGGCATGGCGCTGATCGAGAACAACAGCCTGCGCGCCGGCACGCTGATCAACGATTTCAAGCAAGTCGCCGTGGATCAGACCAGCATGCGGCGACGCAGCTTCCAGCTCGATGAACTGATCGACAACACGCTGCACGCACTCGGTCCGCTGTTCAAACACTCGCCTCACCGGATCGAAAGCCGCATCGAGGTCAACATCGAATGCGACAGCTTCCCCGGCGCGATCGAACAGATCCTCACGAACCTGATCCAGAACGCACTGATACACGGCCTGGCCCAGCATCCAGGCGGCCTGATCGAGCTGGAGGCCCAGTGCGAAGGCGAGACCGTGATACTGGAAGTTCGCGACAACGGCTGCGGCATCGCGCCGCAGCACCTCGCGCAGATCTTCAACCCCTTCTTCACCACCCGCCTGGGCGAAGGCGGCAGCGGACTCGGGCTCTACATCGTGCACAACCTTGCTGGCGGCATCCTCGGCGGCAAGATCGAAGCCTTCAACGCCGACAGCAGCGGGGCCCGCTTCCGCCTCAGCTTCCCGCGCATCGCGCCACACCGCGTCCGCACACCGTAAGCCTGAGAGTACAAACAAAAGGGGCGCCGCAGCGCCCCTTTCTCAAGCCTGCGGCCAAACCGCAGCAACCCTGCTCAGCCGCGCTTGCGGCGGCGTGCTGCGAGCGCGGTGATGCCAAGGCCCGCGAGCATCATCGCGTAGGTTTCCGGTTCCGGCACGGCCGCGGTAATCCCGGCGCCAGAAACAGAAAGGACGTCCAGCTTCATGCCGTCGCTCCGACCACTTGAATGCCACGTTACCAGATCGAGATTCGTCCAATTCAGGTTCTTCGTGAACGCCTCTCCCCACGCCGGCACCCCAGAAGGATCCTGTCGCGTAAAGCCATCGGCGGTGTAGATGGCGCTGCTAACCCTCGCGACCTCAACGCCGTTCCGGTAGCCGTAAATCCAATAGTCCGCCTTGCCCTCGTCCCATTCGGGAGAGGAGGGATCATCGACAGGCTGGGGTCCCCAGCCTGCAGGCCAATCAACCTTGAACGTCGTCGAATCAAGGCTGAACGGCACTCCGTCGGTCGACCACAGCGCTGCATCGGTCCAGTCAAGGCGAACACCGTTGATCGTCTGAAACGATACCCAGACGTCGGAATCCGCAACCGGATCGTAGTGGTCAAAGTCGAGCCTCGTCGCCGCAGCAGCGGAACCAACGAGACCAACAAACAGGGAAAGCGCGAGAACTGTGCGTTTCATGTGCGAAACCGATCGTGATTGAGAACCGACGAATGATATCTGAATGGCATTTCCCTTTCAGCCGAACCTCGCGCTTGCCGCGCAGTGCATCACACCGCATTGGGGCTTGTATGGCTGAAGTCGCCCCGTGGGCGCTCAGTTTGCAGGCTTGAGCGCCGATTTCGGCCGGAATGCCTTCACGATCGCCTCGTCAGTCTCGATGTACGGGCCGCCAATCAGATCGATGCAGTACGGCACCGCTACGAAGATGCCAGGCACGCAGATGCTGCCGTCGGGGTTACGCGCGCCTTCGAGGGTCTCACGGATTGCCTTGGGCTGACCCGGGAGGTTCAGGATCAAGCTCTGTCCGCGGATCACGCCGACCTGGCGCGACAGGATGGCAGTCGGCACAAAGACGAGGCCGATCTGGCGCATCTGTTCGCCAAAGCCGGGCATCACCTTGTGTGCGACGGCGAGCGTCGCTTCAGGCGTGACGTCCCGCGGCGCCGGGCCAGTGCCGCCGGTGGTCAGCACCAGATGGCAGCCGGCGACATCGCACAGCTCGATCAAGGTGGCTTCGATCGCCGCCTGTTCGTCCGGAATCAGGCGGGTTTCCGCCGTCCACGGGCTGCGCAGGGCGGTGCCGAACCATTCCGTCAGCGCCGGCAGGCCCTTGTCTTCATAGACACCGGACGAGGCGCGATCGCTGATCGACACCAAGCCAATGCGCAGCGTGTCGCTCATGCCTCGTCGCCTTCACCGCCTTCATCATCCGCGACCGGCAGCTCGCTATCGTCGGCATATTCGAAGTCGCGCAGGATGCGGAAGATCTCGCGATAGGCGCGCGGCGGTTTGGCCGCGTCACGCTCCTTGATTGCATTGCGGCGCAGGTTGCGCAGGTGCTGCAGATCGGCGTCCGGGTAGGCGGCGGCGATATCGCCCAGCGTGCCCTCGTCTTCCAGCAAGCGCTCGCGCAGGCGTTCGAGCTTGTGCTGGCGCGCGATTTCGGCACGCGACACCCCGGCGAAGGCGTCGAGCGCCTCGCGGATCGGCGCCGGGTCGACTTCGCGCATCAGCTTGCCGATGTACTGCAGCTGGCGCCGCTTCGCTTCGTGCTTGCCGACGCGGGCGTATTCGAGGACCGCGTCGTGCAGCCGTTCGGGCAGCGGCACCTTGGCGAGGCGCGCTGGCGACAGGGCCACGAGCTCGGCGCCCATGTCCTGCAGCTTGTGCATGTCGCGCTTGCGTTGCGATTTGCTGGGGCCGTCGTACTCGTCCGAGTCGTCGTCATTCTGGTGTTGTGGATTGCGGTGCATGGAGTTTCCGAAGGCGATTTGGCCACATGAACGTAAAATTATAGCTTTCGACCCGACGGATGCCCCGGCATGGCCACTTCAAATGGATTCAGCTTCACCCAGGATGCACTGCGCGAGATTGCCGCCGATGTGCTGAAAAGCGCCAAGGGCCAAGGCGCATCGGCCTGCGACGTCGATGTTTCGGAGGGTTGGGGGCATTCGGTCAGCGTGCGCCAGGGGGAAGTCGACACGCTGGAGTACCACCGCGACAAGGGCATCTCGGTCACCGTGTACCTGGGGCAACAGCGCGGTCACGCAAGCACAACCGACTTCGCTCCGCAGGCGCTGCGCGATACGGTGGCCGCTGCGGTGTCGATCGCCCGCTTCACCGCCAGCGACCCGGCGGCGGGTTTGCCCGACCCGGAGCAGCTGGCACGGGAGCCGCGCGAGCTGGATCTCTTCCACCCTTGGGCGACCGACGTGGATGCTTCGATCGAACTCGCCCGGCGCTGCGAGGCCTCGGGCTTTTCGGTCAGCGAACTCGTCACGAATTCCGAAGGGGCGAGCGTATCGACGCAGCAGACCCAGTTTGTATCGGCAAACAGCCTCGGCTTCTGCGAGGGCTATGCGACCACACGCCATGGACTTGGCTGCTCGATGATCGCGGGCGAAGGCGATGGCATGCAGCGCGATGACTGGTACGTCACCCGGCGCAACGCGCTCGATCTGCCGGCCCCCGAAGCGATCGGCGACTATGTGGCGCGCCGCGCCCTCTCACGCTTGAACGCCCGCAAGTTGAACACCTGCGAGGTGCCGGTGCTGTACGAAGCCCCGCTGGCCGCCGGCCTGCTGGGGCATTTTGTCAGCGCAGCGAGCGGCGGCAGCCTCTACCGGCGCAGCTCGTTCCTGCTCGACACCCTCGGCACCCAGGTGTTCTCGGATGCGGTAACGCTGCTCGAAGACCCGTTCATTCCCGGCGGCCTGGCCAGCAGCTGGTTTGACGACGAAGGTGTCGCGACCGCGCGCCGCGAAGTCGTCACGCGCGGCACGCTCAACGGCTGGTTCCTCGGCAGCTACTCGGCACGCAAGCTGGGCCTGAAGTCCACCGGGAACGCCGGCGGCTGCCACAACCTGATCCTGCAACCCGGCAAGCTCGGCCTGACTGGCTTGCTCAAGAAAATGGGGCGTGGGTTGTTTGTCACTGAACTGCTGGGCCATGGCGTGAACACCGTGACCGGCGACTACTCGCGCGGGGCGGCCGGCTACTGGGTTGAAAATGGCGAGATTGCGTACCCGGTGCACGAGATCACGATTGCCGGCAACCTGCGCGACATGTTCCGCGACATCGTCGCCTGCGGTAACGACATGCTTGTGCGTGGCTCGAAACAATGCGGATCGGTGCTGATTGGCAACATGACGGTTGCCGGCGACTGAGCGAGCGCACTGGCAACCCCATGCCCCGCGAGGGGTTGCCGAATTTCTTACGAGAGCCTTACAGGACAAGGCTCTCGCGGCGCCCGCGCTGCGCCAAAACCACACTTCACCTTTGCGCGATAGCTCTCGTATAGTCGCGACGTTCCCACACGAACAACCCCATAACAGGAGAGGAGACAACGTGGAACGTCGCTCATTTTTGAAGAACGCTGGCGCCGGCCTTGCTGCAGGTGCCGCCGCTGTCGCCGGCCCGGCGATGGCCGCCGAGTTGCCCACCATCAAGTGGCGGCTGGCATCAAGCTTCCCCAAGAGCCTGGACACGATCTACGGTGCCGCCGAGACGATGGCCAAGCGCGTCGCGGAAGCCACCGGCGGTAAGTTCCAGATCCAGGTATTCGCGGCGGGCGAGCTGGTTCCCGGCCCCGGCGTACTCGACGCGGTCAAGGATGGCACGGTGGAAATCGGCCATTCGGCGTCGTACTACTTCGTCGGCAAGGATCCGACCTTCGCCTTCGACACGGCCCTGCCATTCGGCCTCAACAGCCGCCAACAGACGGCCTGGATGATGCAAGGCGGCGGCCTGCAGTTGCTACGCGAGTTCTTCAAGGACTACAACATCTACAACATCCCATGCGGCAACACCGGGGTGCAGATGGGCGGCTGGTACCGCAAGGAAATCAAGACGGTCAAGGATTTCGAAGGCCTCAAGATGCGCATCGGCGGCTTCGCCGGCAAGGTAATCGCCAAGCTGGGCGCGGTACCGCAACAGATCCCGGGCGGCGACATCTACCCCGCCCTTGAAAAAGGCACCATCGACGCCGCCGAGTGGGTTGGCCCCTACGACGACGAGAAGCTGGGCTTCAACAAGGTCGCCAAGTTCTACTACTACCCCGGTTGGTGGGAAGGTGGCCCGCAGCTGTCGGTGTATGTGAATCAGAAGCAGTGGGAAGCGCTACCTAAGGAATACAAAGCGATTCTTGAAGATGCCTGTCTCTACGCGCACGCTGACATGCAGGCCGAATACGACGCGAAGAATCCGCTGGCGCTGAAGAAGCTCGTTGCCACCGGCACCCAGCTGCGTCCCTTCAGTGCCGAGGTGATGGCCGCTGCCTACAAGGCCGCATTCGAGCTGTACGAGGAAACCGCCGCCAGCAACCCGAAGTTCAAGAAGATCTACGACGCATGGAAGAAATTCCGCGACGACCAGATCCTCTGGTTCGGTGTTGCGGAGAGTCGCTACGACAACTTCTTGCAGCAGCAGCGCAGCGGCGCGAAGAAGTAGTTATCCGGCCCGCGCCGACCGACCAACCCCGCTGCGGCGGGGTTGTTTTTTGTACCGCACACCGTGGGTGAGGACGAAGCCGGTCTGCCCGCGCGCCGCAGCGAAGGCCAGAATCGAAGCGCGCCATTCCCTAACGACGCGATCCGCGCTGCACAGCAGCTTCAGCGGCAAGCCGAGTGGCGGGCGACACGCGCTATCCTTCTCCTCCGCAATTCGTTTCGGTGCCGCCGGCAGCAACAACCTCGCCGCGTCGGCACACCGCCGGAACACGACAACAGGAGAATCCGCCTATGGCCCGTTCCCGCGCCGTACGCATCCACACCCCGTCTGAGCTAGCGCAAGCCCGCACCGCGGGCGAGCTCGCCGCCTCGGTGCTCGCGATGATCGCCCCCCATGTGCGACCGGGCGTCACCACCAATGAGCTCGATCGCCTGTGCCACGACTACATTACCGGCCCCTTGGGCGCGATCGCTGCAAACGTGGGTTACGGCGGCTTCCCGAAAACGATCTGTGCATCGCCGAACCATGTGATCTGCCACGGCATCCCCAACGATCGTCCGCTTGTCGATGGCGACATCCTCAATATCGACGTCGCGGTGATCAAGGATGGGTGGTTCGGCGATACCAGCCGCATGTACCTCGTCGGCGAGCCCAACAAGCAGGCGCGTTGTCTGGTGCGCAACGCGTTCGACGCGATGTGCGCCGGCATCGAAGCGGTGAAACCGGGCGCCACGCTGGGCGACGTGGGCTACGCGATCCAGACGGTTGCCGCGCAGGCCGGCTTCAGTGTGGTCCGCGACTACTGTGGCCACGGCATCGGACAGGTCTACCACGACGCACCGGAAGTGCGGCACTACGGCCGTCGCGGCGAAGGCCTGGTGCTGGAGCCGGGCATGCTGTTCACGATCGAGCCGATGATCAACGCTGGCAAAGCCACGTCCGCCCTGCTGGCCGATGGCTGGACGGTGGTCACGAAAGATCGGTCGCTCTCGGCGCAGTGGGAACACATGGTGGCTGTCACCGAAACCGGCTTCGACATCCTCACCCCGTGGCCGGACGGCAACGGCGACTACCCCGCGATCGCCTAGCGCCACAACCACTGCAGATATTTTCCCGACACGCGGAACTTTCCCGAAGTGCCGCTGACTGAGTAGCTACCAAAGGGGAGTAGCTCCCGATCGGATGTTCGTCATGACGTGGCCCGTGGCAGGGCTGCCGGGCATCCGGGCAGTACGCGCAAGTGCGCGACTGCGAGCAAGACCTTTGCCGTTACCGGCAAAGGTCCGTTCTGAAACGTGCGGCCTGATCCGGCAACGGACAGGCCGATTTCATTTCAACGCGTTCAGGAGCTTCTGATGGCAACAATTGGTACATGGTGGATGTGGACGGGCTTCTTCGTGCTCGTACTTGCATTCATCCTGATGGACTTGTTCCTGCTGGGGGGCCGCAAGGCTCATAAAGTGGGGTTCAAGGAAGCGGCGGGTTGGTCCGTCTTCTGGGTCAGCATCGCAATGGGTTTCGCCGCTGCGCTCTGGTTCTGGCTCGATGCGACCGTGGGCCGCGAAGTCGCCAATCTGCGTGCCACCGAATTCATTACCGGCTATCTGATCGAGAAGTCGCTCGCCGTCGACAACGTGTTCGTGTGGCTGATGATCTTCAGCTACTTCGCGGTGCCGATCGAATACCAGCGTCGCGTGCTGCTCTACGGCGTGGTCGGCGCAATCGCGCTGCGCACGGTGATGATCTTCGCCGGCGCGGTACTGATCGCCAAGTTCCACTGGATCCTCTATCTCTTCGGCGCCTTCCTGATCGTCACCGGCATCAAGATGCTGATCGTGTCCGAGGGCGAAGCCGATCTGTCGAAGAACCCGGTGCTGCGCTGGATGCGCGGGCATCTGCGCATCACCGACAAGATCGAGAATGAATCCTTCACGCTGATACGCGACGGCGTACGCTGGTTCACGCCGATGTTTGTCGTGCTGGTGCTGGTCGAGATTTCCGACGTGATCTTCGCGGTCGATTCGATCCCGGCGATCTTCGCGATCACCACCGACCCCTTCATCGTGCTGACGTCCAACATCTTCGCAATCCTTGGCCTGCGCGCGATGTACTTCTTGCTGGCCGACATGGCGGATCGTTTCGTGTATCTGAAGCACGCCCTTGCGCTGGTATTGCTGTTCATCGGCACGAAGATGATGATCGTCGAGTGGTACAAGGTGCCGATCGGCATCTCGCTCGGGGTAGTCGCCGCGATCATCACGACGGGCGTCGTCCTCAGCCTGATGGCCACCCGCCGCAGCGCAACAAAGCTAACCCAGCCGTAATCAGCAGAAAGGCCCGCGCATCTCGCGGGCCTTTTTTTCACTTGTTCGCCGAGTCTGCTTCAGGCGGCGGGATATCCGGCGGTGGAATCTCCGGCGCCGACTCGTCCGCAGTCGGTGGCGTTAGTTCCGGCGCATCCATCTGCTCCAGCGGCACATCGATCTGCACCTTGTCCACATCGACATCAACCTTCTTGTCCAGGCTCATCGTCACCATGCCGGGAAACACAATCACCAGCACGACCATGATGACCTGGATCACCACAAAGGGCACAGCCCCCCAGTAGATGTCGGTTGTGCGCACACTCGCAGGCGCCACCGAGCGCAGGTAGAACAGCGCAAACCCGAAAGGCGGGTGCATGAACGAGGTCTGCATGTTCACGCCGAGTAGTACGCCAAACCAGATCAGGTCGATCCCCAGTTTCTCCGCCACCGGCCCAAGCAAGGGCACGACGATGAACGAGAGCTCGAAGAAGTCGAGGAAGAACGCCAGCAGGAACACCAGGATGTTCACCACGATCAGGAAGCCCACTTGGCCACCCGGCAGATCCAGCAGCAGGTGCTCAACCCACTTGTGCCCATCCACGCCGTAGAAGGTCAGGCTGAACACCCGCGCACCGACGAGGATGAAAACCACGAAAGCAGTCAGCTTGGCCGTGGACTCCATCGCCTGCTTCAGAAGCTTGCTGTCGAGCCGCTTGCGCATCACCGCCATGATCAGCGCACCCGTCGCCCCCATCGCGCCACCCTCGGTCGGCGTCGCGATGCCGAGGAAGATCGTGCCCAGCACCAGGAAGATCAGCAGCAGCGGCGGGATCAGCACGAAGGTGACCTGCTCGGCCATACGCGACAGCAGGCCAAGCTTCAGCAGCTTGTTGATCAGCGCCAGCAGGAACGCAAAGATCACGCCCGAGGCCATCACCATGACGATCTTCTCGTCGGTCGGTGCGTCCGGCTTGTTGGCGTAGTACCAGTGCTCGAACGCCACGGCAGCCGCAACCGCCAGCACCACCAGCACAGCCAGCGAACGCAGCCCGCTCTTGCCGTCCGGCTCGCGGATGGTGCGGGCTTCGGCGGGCAGCGCCGGTGCCCATGCAGGGCGCACCATCGTGACCAGGATGATGTAACCCACATACAGGCCGGTGAGCACGAAGCCGGGGATGAAGGCGCCCTTGTACATATCGCCCACCGAGCGCCCAAGCTGGTCGGCCATGATGATCAGCACCAGCGACGGCGGAATGATCTGCGCCAGCGTGCCGGATGCCGCGATCACGCCGGAGGCAAGGCGCTTGTCGTAGCCATAGCGCAGCATGATCGGCAATGAAATGAGGCCCATCGAGATCACCGATGCCGCCACCACACCGGTCGTCGCCGCCAGCATCGCACCGACGAAGATCACCGCGAAAGCCAAGCCACCGCGCACCGGGCCGAACAGCTGGCCGATGGTCTCGAGCAGATCCTCGGCCATGCCGCTGCGTTCCAGGATCAGCCCCATGAAGGTGAAGAACGGGATCGCGAGCAGCGTGTCATTGCTCATCACGCCCCAGATCCGGTCCGGCAAAGCCTGGAACAAGGACGGCTGCAGCAGCCCGAGTTCGATACCGATCAGCCCGAACACGACACCCGTTGCGGCGAGAGCGAACGCGACGGGGTAACCAAGCAGCAGCATCACGACCATCGACAGGAAGATGATCGGCGCGATGTTCTGGATGAGGAAGTCCATCACTTGCCCTCCCCTTCCGCCAGACCGCGCATCTTGCGGATCTCCTCGGCCAGCTCTTCTTCTTCCGACGGGCCGACGACGCCCTCCGTCGAGTCAGGCCCATGGCCGGTAAGAAAAGCCAGTCGTTTGAATATCTCAGAAAAGCCCTGCAGGATCAGCAGGAACACGCCAACCGGCAGGATCAGTCGAGCGGGCCATAGCTTCAGGCCACCGGCGTTGGCCGAAGTCTCACCGCTCTGCAGGCTGGTCATGAAAACCGGCCACGAGAGTTTCAGGATGATGAAAGCCATCGGGAACAGGAACAGCACCGTCCCGAAGATGTCGACCCACATCTGCGTGCGCTTGGAGAACTTGCCGTAGATCACATCAATGCGGACGTGCGCATTCTTCTGCAGGGCAAATGCGGCACACAACAGGAAGACGCCCGAAAATAGGTACCACTGGATTTCCAGCAGCGAGTTGGAACTCATGTTGAACAGCTTGCGTACCACCGCGTTGCCGGCACTGATCAAGGTCATGATCAGGATCAGCCAGAACGCGGCACGCGCAATCCGCTCATTGAGCAGATCGATCAGGCGGGATAGCCGCAGCAGAATGCCCAAGGTTTTGTCTCCTCACTGGTGGTGACGCGCCCTCTTGATGGGGCCCGTTTATCGTTGTGGCGCAAGTATGGCATCGGCGGGCGCAAGACATAAAATCCCGCTTCGCTTCCCGATGGACACCACCTCCGCATGACCGCACGCCTCTGCCTGATCCGCCACGGCGAAACCGACTGGAACGTCGCCCGCCGCATCCAGGGCCACACCGACATCCCGCTCAACCACACCGGTCTCGAACAGGCGCGTCTGCTCGCCCAGTGCCTCGCCGACGAGCAGTTCGACGCGATCTACTCAAGCGACCTCGGGCGCGCACGCCAGACGGCTGAAGCGGTAGCGCATCGCCTGCACCAAACCGTGCAGCTCGACCCGCTGTTGCGTGAACGCCACTACGGCGAATTCCAGGCGCGGACCTACGACGAAGCGCGCGAACGCTTTCCGGCGGCCTACGCACACTTCGAGGCACGCGTGCCGGACGCCGACTTCCCCGGCGGCGGCGAGAGCCTGAACGTGTTCCTCGCCCGCGTGCGCGACGCACTCAACCGCATCGCCGACGCGCACCCGGGCGGCAGCGTGCTGGTCGCTACCCACGGCGGCGTGCTCGACATGGCGCACCGCGTTGCGGCCGACCTGCCGCTCGAAAAGCGCCGCGATTTCCCGATCAGCAACGCCACCGTGAACTGGTTGATGCGGGAAGACGGCGATTGGCGGATTCTGGTGTGGGACGAACGCAGCCATCTCGATCGGGCGCTGGACGAACTGCCGTAGCCGTTTTGCGCGATGCCGCGCTGCAAAAATCCTGAGGAAACAAGCACCTGACGCGTGCTAAAATTCGCGTTTTACCCCACTGCCAGACCAACATCGCCATGTTCTCAAAGCAGCAGACCCTTGCCAAAGTCGATCCGGAACTCTGGGCCGCGATCGAAGCGGAAAACCGCCGCCAGGAAGATCACATCGAGCTGATCGCCTCCGAAAACTACGTCAGCGCTGCGGTGATGGAAGCCCAGGGCTCCCAGCTCACCAACAAGTACGCTGAGGGTTACCCCGGCAAGCGCTACTACGGTGGCTGCGAGCATGTGGACGTGGTCGAGCAGCTCGCAATCGATCGCCTGAAGAAGGTCTTCGGCGCCGATGCCGCGAACGTGCAGCCGAACTCCGGTTCGCAAGCCAATCAGGCCGTGCTGATGGCCTTCGCCAAACCGGGCGACACGATCATGGGCATGAGCCTCGCAGAAGGCGGCCACCTGACGCACGGCATGCCGCTGAACATGTCCGGCAAGTGGTTCAACGTCGTCGCCTACGGCCTCGATGCGAAGGAAGAGATCGACTACGAAGCGATGGAAGCGCTCGCCCGCGAGCACAAGCCGCGCATCATCGTGGCTGGCGCATCGGCCTACTCGCTGCGCATCGACTTCGAACGCTTCGCGAAGATCGCGAAGGAAGTCGGCGCGATCTTCTGGGTTGACATGGCGCACTACGCCGGCCTGATCGCCGCCGGTTGCTACCCCAACCCGGTGCCGCACGCCGATGTCGTCACCTCGACCACGCACAAGACGCTGCGCGGTCCGCGCGGCGGCGTGATCCTGATGAAGGCCGAGCACGAGAAGGCGATCAACTCCGCCATCTTCCCGGGCCTGCAGGGCGGCCCGCTTGAGCACGTCATCGCCGCGAAGGCCGTCGCCTTCAAGGAAGCGCTGACGCCCGAGTTCAAGCACTACCAGGAACAGGTCATCAACAACGCCCGCGTGATGGCACGCGTGCTGGCGGAGCAACGTGGCCTGCGCATCATCTCCGGCCGTACCGAGAGCCATGTCTTCCTCGTCGACCTGCGCGCGAAGAAGATCACCGGCAAGGAAGCTGAAGCCGCGCTGGGCCGCGC
This sequence comes from Niveibacterium sp., assembly GCF_041909475.1. Classification (NCBI taxonomy): domain Bacteria; kingdom Pseudomonadati; phylum Pseudomonadota; class Betaproteobacteria; order Rhodocyclales; family Rhodocyclaceae; genus Niveibacterium; species Niveibacterium sp. The sequence goes on from NZ_JAYRDJ010000004.1 coordinate 134,224, forward strand.
CCACATCACGGTGAACAAGAACGCGATCCCGAAGGACCCGGAGAAGCCCTTCGTCACCTCGGGTATCCGTATCGGCTCGCCGGCGATGACCACCCGCGGCTTCACTGAAATCGAAGCCGAACGCGTGGCACACCTGATCGCCGACGTGCTGGATGCCCCGGCCGACGAAGCGGTGCTGGCTCGCGTGCGCGACGAAGTGTCCGCGCTGTGTAAGAAGTTCCCGGTCTACGGCGCGTGACGAGCACGCCTCGACACCGCTAGACTCGACGGGCGCCGCATTGCGGCGCCCGTTTCACATCCAGAACCCGTTCGCGAGCGCCCAGCCAGCCATGAAATGTCCCTTCTGCAGCACCCCGTCCACGCAGGTCACCGACACCCGTGAGAACGAGGAAGGCGACATCGTCCGCCGCCGCCGTCGCTGCCTGCATTGCGACAAACGCTTCACGACCTACGAGCGGATCGAATTGCGCATGCCGCAAGTGGTCAAGCGCAACGGCAGCCGCACCGAGTACGACCACGAGAAGCTGCGCGCCAGCATGAAGCTCGCGCTGCGCAAACGCCCGGTCACTGCCGAGAGTGTGGACTCGGCAATCAGCCGTATCGAAGAGAAGCTACTGTCGCTCGGCGAGCGCGAAATCCCGAGCGAGAAGCTCGGCGAACTCGTGATGCGCGAACTGAAGAAACTCGACAAGGTCGCCTACATCCGCTTCGCGTCGGTGTATCGAAACTTCGAGGATGCAGAAGAATTCTCCGAAGTGATCCGCGAAGTCAGTACCCGCGCGCGCCGCGCCAAGGCCACCGAGTGAGCTTCAGCGGCGACGACCATCGCTTCATGGCCCGCGCGCTGCAACTTGCCGAGCGCGGCCGCTACACCACCTCACCCAACCCACGCGTCGGCTGCGTCGTCGTGCGCGACGGCAGCATCATCGGCGAGGGCTGGACACAACCCGCCGGGCAGAACCACGCCGAGCTCCAAGCGCTGAACGACGCCGCGGCACGCGGCGAAAACGTGCGGGGGGCCACGGCCTACGTCACGCTGGAACCGTGCAGTCACTTCGGCCGCACGCCACCTTGTGCGGATGCACTGGTGCGAGCAGGCCTCGGCCGCGTTGTGTCGGCGATGGAAGATCCGAATCCGCTGGTCAGTGGCAACGGGCTGCGCCGCCTCAACGATGCGGGTATCTCGACAGCAAGCGGGCTGCTCGCTGCCGAAGCACGCGAACTTAACGCCGGCTTCGTCTCTCGCATGACGCGCGGGCGCCCGTGGGTCCGCGTCAAAATCGCCGCGTCGGCCGACGGCCGAACAGCGTTGGCAAACGGGCAAAGTCAGTGGATTACGGGTGAAGCCGCACGGTGCGACGTGCACCACTGGCGAGCGAGCGCCTGCGCGGTGCTGACCGGCATCGGTACGGTGCTCGCGGACAACCCGCAGCTCAACGTGCGGCATGTGCCGACGACGCGCCAGCCCAAGCGCGTAATCGTCGACGCGCGACTCGACACCCCGCCAACGGCCGCCTTGTTCGATGGCGGAGAGGTCTGGATCGCAACGCCGAACGCGGAAGGCCCAAAGGCCGATGCGCTGCGCGCTGCGGGCGCCGTCTTGATTGCAAGCCCGATCGATGGCTCAGGCCGCATCGATCTGCCGCGGCTCTTCAGCGAACTCGCCCAGCGCGGCATCAACGAACTGATGGTGGAGGCCGGTGCTCGCCTGTCAGGCGCCGTGATCGCTGCCGGCCTCGCCGATGAAATACTGCTCTACCTTGCCCCCTGCCTGATGGGGAACGACGCCCGGGCGATGGCCGACATGCCACCGATCAGCGCGATGGACGATGTCGGCCGCATGCGCTGGGTGGACGTACGGAAACTCGGTGAAGATCTGCGGCTGACGCTACGGCCTTAACTCACATTGGCGCCGGCCCTTGGGGCGCGCTTTCAGGGCCAAGATTCAGTCGCATGGGCACACAATCGAACGCAAGGCCGCGCGGAGATCGGTAGGTCGCCGTCTCATCTCCACTGAAGCCGCAGGCACGGTAAAACGCGGCGGCATTGATCGTGGCCTCTAGCGTCAAAGACATCACCCCAGCATCGCGCGCCAGGCCTACCAGGTGCGCAACGATCGCCCTGCCGATGCCAGACCGCATGTAACCGGGATGGACGAACACCGCATCCATCTTGCCGGTCTTCAAATCAAGCGCCCCGGTACCGACAACTCTGCCCTCCCGTCTCGCGACGACGAAGCTGCGCTCCACGTCTTCGACAAACGCATCGGGCATTTCACCCGCGGTCCACGCGTCGACAACCTCTTCGGGATAGCACCCGGCGCATTGATACCGAATGGATGAATTGCGAACGGCCCAGGCTGCTTCGGCGTCGTTCGCGCCCGCCTTGCCGATCGTGAGCGAAGCGCCCTCAGCAGCTCGACTCACGTTGCTGTCACCTGACACACCGAACACGACGGATCACGCGGATAACGCACTTCGCGCCACCGCATTGCCAGAGCGTCGAGCAACAAGAGACGGCCCACGAGCGCCTCGCCGCAGCCGGCAAGCAGTTTGAGCGCTTCGGCCGCCTGCGTTGCGCCGACGATACCGGTGAGCGGCGCGAACACGCCGGTCACCGCGCAGCGCAGTTCCTCCAGCGACTCGCCTTCCGGGAACAGGCAGTGGTAGCACGGCGCACCGTCGCGGCGCAGGTCGAACACGCTGATTTGTCCATCGAAACGGATCGCAGCCCCCGATACGAGCGGTTTGCGGAAGCGCACACAGGCCCGATTCACAGCATGGCGAGTGGCAAAGTTGTCGCAGCAGTCGAGTACGACATCGGCCTTGGCGACCTCCTGGTCCAAGGCCGCGCCTTCGAGTCGAGCATGCAAGGCGACGATTTCAATTTCGGGGTTCAAGGCACGCAGCGCGCGCTCGCCCGACACCACTTTCGGCTGCCGCACCGAGGCCTGGGTATGCAGGATCTGGCGCTGAAGATTGGTCAGATCGACCTCGTCGCCATCCGCCAGCACCAGCGTTCCGACTCCGGCCGACGCTAGGTAAAGCGCCGCTGGCGAGCCGAGCCCGCCGGCCCCCACCACCAGCACGCGTGCGGCACAAATGGCCGCCTGCCCCGCGATGTCGATTTCCGGCAGCAGGATGTGGCGGGAGTAACGCAGCAGTTGTTCGTCGTTCATGTGCCCAGTTCCAGATACAAAAACGGCGCGGGTGTGATCCGCGCCGTCGGGTCGATGCGCGCCGCGAGCGCGCTATTTGTACTCGCGCAGCTCCGCCGGCGTGTCGTCGTGATCGCCGTGCGGGTGATGTTCCCAAGCCTTCACGTAGACCTCGTTCGACTTCTTGATCAGCCGCTCGGGCGAGCGAAGGTTGCGCAGTTGCGTGTCTTCGCAGTAATGGATCACGGCGTTGTGAATCCGCGTGTAGAACGACGGATCGAGATGAAAGCCCATGCTCACCAGCAACCCCTCCACCTCTTCGAGCGAATGGTCGGCCAGTGAGTAGGTGATCCACAAGGACTCAGGCCGCAAGCCACGCTCCACGACCAGCCCCGGCACCGAGGTCAGGCGCAACATGGCCTGCTCCGACTGCCCAGCGGGCAGGACATGAAACCGCACCTCGCGCCGCTTGTGCAGCACTTCGGCGTCGCAGTTGAGGCTGTGCGCCCTGTGCTTCCTGCCGGCGAGCCGGTAAGCCTTGTCGCGTTCCAACATGGCCAATCCTCCGTCGTTTGCCGACGCAGCGGTGCGAGCCCGGCTAGCACCGCCCAGGCGTTTTCAGCGTGCTTTCTGGACGATCTGCATGCCCTTCAGCACATTGAGCGCTTGCGCCAGTTGATGGTCGTTCTTGCCGCCGATTTCGAACGGTGCGAGCGGTGCATCCTGCTCCTCGCCGTCCTTCTCCTTGCCCTTGCCCGCCGGCTTCGCTTTCGCGCTCGGCTCGGCCTTCGCAGGCGCAGCCTCAGTCGCAGCCGGCGTTTCCAGATGTCGCTCCAGATCCGCTTCACGCAGGCGCTGGAACGAACCATTCGGTGTGTCGTCGACCACGATATCCGGCGCAATGCCCTTGGCCTGGATCGAACGACCGCTCGGCGTGTAGTAACGCGCCGTGGTCAGCTTGATCGCGGTGTTACCTGCGAGCGGCAGGATGCTCTGCACCGAGCCCTTACCGAATGTCTGCGTCCCGACGACGACCGCGCGCTTGTGATCCTGCAACGCCCCGGCCACGATTTCCGACGCCGACGCGCTAGCACCGTTGACCAGCACCACCATCGGCGCACTCTTCGCAGAGGCCGGCACCGTCTTCAGGAAGTCGTCCTTGCTGCCGCGCAGGTAGTCCTGCGGTGCCACGTAGAACTTGTGACGCGAGTCATCGGTACGGCCATCAGTCGACACAACCAGCGTCTGAGCCGGCAGGAAGGCGCCGGACACTCCCACCGCGGCATTCAGCAGGCCACCCGGGTCGTTGCGCAGATCGAGCACGATCGCCTTGATGCCCTGCTTGTCGAGCTTGCCGAGTTCCTTGGCGACGGCCGGTGCGGTATTTTCCTGGAACTGTGCAACGCGCAGGTAGGCAATGCCCGGCTCGACCATCCGCGCCTTCACGCTTTGCACCTGAATCACTTCGCGCATCAGCGTCAGCTCGATCGGCTTGTTCTCACCCTTGCGAGCGATCGTAAGCTTGATCGAGGTCTTCGGCTTGCCGCGCATCTTCTTTACCGCGTCGTTCAGGGTCATGCCCTTCACCGCAGTGTCGTCGAGCTTGATGATCAGATCGCCCGGGCGCACTCCGGCGCGGAAGGCTGGAGTGTCTTCGATCGGCGAGATGACCTTGACGAAGCCGTCTTCCATGCCAACTTCGATACCCAGCCCGCCGAATTCACCCTGCGTGCCGACCTGCAGATCCTTGTAGGCCTCTGGATCGAGATAGGTCGAGTGCGGATCAAGCCCGGACAGCATGCCGCTGATCGCATTGGTGATCAGCTTCTTGTCTTCGACGGGCTCGACGTAGCCCTGCTTGATGGCGTTGAACACCTCGGCGAAGGCGCGCAGCTCTTCCACCGGCAACGGCGCAGCGGCTTCCTTGTTGGCGCTGGCTGAATAGTTAAGGCTCAGTGCCACACCGGCGCACAAGCCCACCATCACAAGCCCCGCCTGCTGCAACTTGCCGCGCATCTTTGATTCCTGTGCCATCTGGTTCTCTGTTGTAACGGTCCGGCTCACCGGTTCTTCAGCGCGATCCGACCCATTTCGCCGGATCCTGCGCCTGACCGTGATGCCTGATTTCAAAGTATAAACCTGATTCCTCGCTGCCCCCGCTCGCGCCAATGCTCGCGATCGGGTCACCGGCGCGCACCGACGTGCCAGCCGGTTTGTACAGCGCCTCGTTGTTGCCGTAGACCGTCATATAACCATCGCCGTGATCGACGATCACCAGGTTGCCGAAGCCGCGCAGCCAGTCGGCATACACGACCCGACCAGCGGCAACGGCGCGCACGTCGCCACTCGCTACACGGATAAAGACGCCCTTCCACTGCGTACCGCCGTCCGCCCTTGGAGCGCCGAAGCGGCCCACAAGTTCACCGCGCACCGGCCATTTGAGCTTGCCTTTCAGCTCGCCGAATGCGATCGACGGCACACTGTCGTTGGCTGCTTCCTCGGCCTTGCCGGTGACAGGTTCGCTCACAGGCGTTTCGCTTGGTTTCGCCGTTGTGACCGGCGGGCGCTCGGCGGACGGCTTTCCGGCCACCTCGGGAACAGGCTTGGGCGCGGGCTTTGGCTTCGCAGGCTTGCGCGGCGGCGGCAGACGCGAGAGGCCATCGAGGAGCTTACCCAACCGCTTCTCATCCTGCTTCAGCGAACTGACTTCACGCCGCTGCGCCTTGATCTTGTCCTGAATGCGCGCGAGTACTTCCGCGCGCTGCTTCTGTTCGCGCTGCAACTCGGCGGTTTCGGCGGCCTGTTCGCGCTCCAAGGCCGCGATCTGCTCGCGCCGCTGGCGAACTTCCTCGATGAGCCGCTCATGCTCGGCAAGCGTTTGGCGGGCAGATTCGATCTCACGTTGGCGCGCTTCGGCCAGCCGTTCGAGGTAGTAGGCGTCGCGCGCGATCTGATTCGGGTCGTCGGCGCTCAAGAGAGCGCGGGTGCCGGCGCGCCGACCGAACACGTAGTAACGAAACAGGGTGTCGCCGAGCGCCTTGCGCTGGGCGTCGAGCTTGGCCGCGACAGCGTCGCGCTCCGCTTCGCGCTGTGCGATCTCGGCCTCGGTGGCCGCCCGCTCGGCCGCAATCTCGCGCAGCCGGCGACGCGCCGCCGAGATGGCTTTCTCTGCGCCGGAGAGTTCATCGGCCGCTTCGCTGCGGGACGCTTCGGACGAAGCGATTTCCTCCTGCAGTCCGCGAATCCGCTGGTGGAGTTCATCGAGATCCGCCTTGCGGGCGTCGATCTCGGCAGTGTTGCGCGTCGCCGCAATGCCGGCGGTCGCAAACAAAAGGGCGAGGAGCGCCAAAGCGCCCCTCGCCCCGATCGGTAATGATCGAATCACGAACCAGCCGGTCTTACTTGGCCTTGCCTTGGTTCGCGACAGCCGCGGCGGCTGCAGCGATCACGTCCGGATCAGCCAGGTAGTAGTGCTTGATCGGCTTCAGATCGGCGTCGAGTTCATACACCAGCGGCTGGGCCGTCGGGATGTTCAGCTCGAGGATCTCGGCTTCCGACATGTTGTCGAGGTACTTGATCAGCGCACGCAGGCTGTTGCCGTGGGCGGCGATGATCACACGCTTGCCAGCCTTCACTTCCGGCGCGATGGTTTCGAGCCAGTACGGCACGAAACGGGCAACCGTGTCCTTCAGACACTCGGTGCGCGGGAACTCGGCGGCCGGCAGGTCGTGGTAGCGCGGGTCGTTGGTGTTCAGGCGAGCATCGCCTTCTTCCAGTGCAGGCGGCGGCACGTCGTACGAACGGCGCCAGATCTTGACCTGGTCGTCGCCGAACTTGGCTGCGGTTTCGCCCTTGTCGAGGCCTTGCAGCGCACCGTAGTGACGCTCATTCAGGCGCCACGAGTGCACCACCGGCAGCCACAGCTGGTCGATTTCTTCCAGCACGGTATTGAGCGTCTTGTTCGCGCGCTTGAGCACCGAAGTGAAGGCCAGATCAAACGAGTAGCCCTTTTCCTTCAGCAGCTTGCCGGCGGTCTTGGCTTCCTCGACACCCTTCGGGGTCAGGTCCACGTCGGTCCAGCCGGTGAAGCGGTTTTCGAGGTTCCAGGTGGACTCACCATGGCGCATCAGAACGATCTTGTACATACAGACTCCTGAAACACGTGTTTTTGCTAGGGGGACACATCAACCGCGCCCGGTCTGGAACGGATGCCCGTCAAAGGCGTCCTGCGCGAGATGGTGGTATTTTATCGGATTCGGCCACCGCACTTCCCGCTTTTAGGCCGCTTTCTGAGTTGGATCATGGAGTTCATCAAGCAAAACGTCTTCCTTGTCGTGATCACTGTCGTCTCTGGCGCCATGCTGATTGCCGAATTCATGCGTGGCCGCGGGGGCGCCAGCGGCGTCACGCCGGTCGAGGCCACACTTCTGATCAACCGTGAGAATGCGATCGTCGTGGATGTGCGCGAGGCGGACGAGTTCGCCAGCGGCCACCTGCCGAATGCGCGAAACATTCCGCTCGGCGAACTGGCAAAGCGCGCCGGCGAACTGGCGAAGTTCAAGAATAAGCCGATCATCTTGGTCTGCCAGAGCGGCGCCCGTTCCAACAGCGCGCTCGGCACGCTGAAGGCAGCAGGCATCGAGAAGGCCTACAACCTTTCTGGCGGCATCGCCCTGTGGCGCAAGGACAACCACCCGGTCGTCAAGGACTGAGGCACACCATGGCAAAAGTCGTGATGTACGCCACCGCTGTGTGCCCGTTCTGCGTGCGCGCCGAGCAGCTGTTGCGGCGCAAGGGCGTGAGCGAGATCGAAAAGATCCGCATCGACCTTGATCCCGCCCAGCGCGACCACATGATGGAGATCACTGGCCGGCGCACGGTGCCGCAGATCTTCATCGGTGAGCGGCATATCGGCGGCTGCGACGACTTGTATGCGCTGGATCACGCCGGCGAGCTGGAGCCCCTGCTTGCCAGCCCGGACGCATAAGCGCCGTCGGGCATAATCGGTTTTCGTTAGCGGGCCCCTCGCCTGCACTCCATTCACATCACCACACCAGGCAGTAACAAAAATGAGCGAACAAGCACAACCGGTCTTCTCGATCGAAAAACTCTACGTCAAGGATCTCTCGATCGAGGTGCCGAACGCGCCGCAGATCTTCCTCGAGCGCGAAGCGCCGCAGATCGCCGTCGAGTTGAACACCGCCGCCAACAAGGTTGACGACGGTTACTACAACGTCGTGGTGAATGTCACCGTCAAGGCCACCTCTGGCGAGAAGACGGTGTTCCTGGTTGAAGTCGCCCAGTGCGGCGTGTTCCAGATCCGCAACTTCGCCGAGGCCGACGTTCAGCCGGTGACGATGATCGGCTGCGCCAACATCCTCTTCCCGTACGCCCGTGAAGCCGTCTCCGACGCGATCACCCGCGCCGGCTTCCAGCCGATCCTGCTGGCCCCGGTGAACTTCGAAGCGCTGTACCAAGCCCGCCAGGAACAGCAGCAAGCCGCTGGCAGCGACGTGGTGATCCAGTAATCACGCATGCGCGCACTTGCAGCCTGGCTGTCCGCCGCCGCGATCGCCTTTCCGGGCGCCGCGGCGGCGCTTGAATTCCGTGCCGTGAACGAGGTGGCGGTGCTCTACGACGCACCCTCGAAGCAAGGCAAGAAGCTCTTCGTGATCCAGCGCGGTACGCCGGTCGAACTGATCGTCGGGCTGGATCAGTGGGCCAAGGTCCGTGACGCATCGGGTGGCATCGCATGGATCGAGCGTAAATCGCTCGCCAATGCCCGCACCGTGATCGTCACCGCGGCCACCGCCGACATCTACCAGCAGGCCGACGCCGCCAGCCCGGTGACTTTCCGCGCCGAGAAGGATGTCATCCTCGAGTTCGGCGAGAAGCTGAGTTCCGGCTGGGTCCGCGTCAAACATCGCGACGGCGCAAGCGGCTTCGCCCGCGCCCAGGATGTCTGGGGCGACTGATGCCCCCAGCGTGCGGCAGCGCCAGCGCGCTGCCTGCCACGCACTTTCCCGCCAACCAGCCTAGAGTGAAAGCACCATGAGCCGCATCGCCATCCTGGGTTCGGGCGCTTGGGGGACTGCACTGGCCCTCAGCTTTTCCGCGCGCCATTCGATCGCCTTATGGGGACGGGAAACCGACCTGCAGGCACAGCTACGCAGCACGCGCGAGAATCCGCTGCTACCCGGCGTCAAGCTGCCTGCCTCGGTCGACGTTGTCGATACGCTCGCCGATGCCTTCACCAATGCGGATCTGGTGCTGGTGGTCACGCCGACCGCCGGCCTGCGTTTCTGCCTGCGGTCCGTTGCCGAACTCGCACCGAGCCTGCCGGTCATCTGGGCCTGCAAGGGCCTCGAAGCGGGCACCGCCAAACTGCCGCACGACATCGCGGCCGAAGAACTCGGCGCCGCGCACCCGGTTGCGGTGCTGACTGGCCCCAGCTTCGCTCAGGAAGTCGCCGCCGGCCTGCCGGGCGCCGTGACGCTTGCCGGCAATTCACTGGCATTTGCCACGCACTGGGCGGCGCAACTGCATCACAACCGCTTGCGCATCTACGCTGCCGACGATGTAGTCGGCGCGGAAGTGTCGGGGGCGGTGAAGAACGTGCTGGCGATCGCGACCGGCATTTGCGACGGCATGGGCTTCGGGCTCAACGCCCGCGCAGCGCTGATCACGCGTGGCCTAGCCGAAATTACGCGCCTCGGCCTTGCACTGGGCGGCCGCCGCGAAACCTTCAGCGGCCTCGCCGGTGTCGGCGATCTGATCCTCACCTGCACCGGTGATCTGTCGCGCAACCGCCGCGTCGGCCTTGCGCTGGCGGAAGGCCGCAAGCTTGACGAAATCCTCAGCAGCCTCGGTCATGTCGCCGAAGGCGTGCCGACCGCGCGCGAAGTCGCTGCGCTGGCGCGCAAACTGGGTGTGGAAATGCCGATCACTGCTGCAGTCGATGCAGTCCTGCACGAGGGTCTGCCGCCCCGCGACGCAGTCGAACGCCTGCTCTCGCGCGACCCGAAGATCGAAGGCTGAACGGCGCGCTCAGACTGGCGGAGCCACGCGCTGCGCCGTTGAGCCACGAACAATCAAATCCCCGCGCAGCACCACGCGGCGCACCGCTTGCGACGGTTGCGCGATGCGCTGCAGCAGCAGCTCGATCGCTGCGTGACCAATATCGTAAGTAGGCTGCGCAATCACGGTGAAGCCCGGCTCCACCAACCGCACCCAGGGCAGATCGTCGAATCCGGCGACGGCAATGCGCTCGGGGCAAGGCACGCCCAACTCCCGCACCGCTTCCGCGATGCCCAGCAGCAGCAGACCGTTGCTCGCCATCAGGGCTTCTGGCGGCTGCCGCCCGGCCAGGAGTTCCAGCGCCGCATCGCGCGCGTCCACCACCGCGGGCCGCAAGGCCGAAGCCTGCGCGGCAAGTCCCGCACGCGCCATCGCGAGCGAGTAGCCCTCGTTACGCTGCTGGCCGGTCGCGCTGCCAGCGCCATACAGGAAACCGATGCGGCGGTAGCCGCGTTCGATCAGGTGTTCGGTCAGGCGGTAGGCGGCATCCACGTTGTCGAGCACCACCGCGTCGGCTTCGGTGCCGCGGTCGCAGCGGTCGACCAGCACCACCGGGAAGCTGTAATCGGCAGCGCGGAACTGCGACAGCAACTGCAGCGTCGGTGACAGGATCACGCCGCTGACGTTCTCGTTGTGCATCAACTCCAGATAGAAGGCTTCCTTCTCCGGGTCTTCATCGGCGTTGCACAGGATCACGCGCTGGCCGTGCTCATAGGCCATGTCTTCGACCGCGCGGCTGACCTCGGTGAAGAACGGGTTGCGGATGTCGGAGACGATCAGGCCGATCGTGTCGGTACGGCGTGAGCGCAAACGCCGCGCAGCGAGATCCGGGCGATAGTTCAACGCCTTGGCGGCCGCCTGGACACGCGCACGCGTTTCGTCGCTAACCCCGGGCAGCCCGGCAAGCACGCGAGAAACAGAGGCCACCGACACCCCAGCGTGCTTCGCCACATCAATGATCCGAGCCATGCCCCACCCCACCGCCTTGTAATCGATTACGTATTCATTCTGCCCCAAAACACCGAACAAGTGCGTTCTAGGGAGTAATTTTCTCGCAACGTCACACGCTCCGAACATCAACAACCCTTGCCACGCCTTGGCTTTGATCCCTGAACAGACAAGCGATAAACAAAAATCTTTGACACATCAAATGTAATCGATTACAAAGAGAGCATCCAATCTTGGCATGCACGCTCGGAGTAGGCGATGGAAACGATTACAAGCAAGTGCGTTTTGTTGAACGCTCAGGCACCCGACAAGACGGCGGCGATCCGCCTTGCGGGGCACCTTCTGGTTGAGGCTGGCTATATCGAACCCGGCTATGTCGACAGCCTGCTCAAACGCGAGCAAGTCGCAAACACGCTGCTCGGCGCCACCGTCGCGATCCCGCACGGCATGGTCGATGACCGCCACCTGATCCGCCGCACCGGCGTCGCGGTGGTGCAGATCCGCAAGGGTGTGAGCTGGAAGGACGGCGAACCGGCGCGCCTGATCGTCGCGATCGCTGCGCAGTCCGACGAACACATCGCGCTGCTGCGCCGCCTCACTCGCCTGATGCAGCGCCCCGAGAGCATCGAGATGCTGGTCGAGACCGATGATCCGGAACTGATCGTCAGCGCGCTGGCCGATGTGCCGGCAGCGCCGCCCTTCCCGGCCCCGGTCGCCCTGCCCTGGCCTGCGGATGCGGAAGCGACCTGGACGCTGGACTACCCGAACGGCCTGCACGCCCGCCCCGCCACGCGCTGGACCGAAGTCGCGAAGCGCTTCGTGAGCGAGATCCGCATCGTCAAGGGCCTTGAATTCGCCGATGCCAAAGCGCTCACCGGCCTGCTGTCGCTCGGCGCCACGCGCGGCGAGACCCTGAGCATTGCGGCACGCGGCAACGACGCTCGCCGCGCCGTCGATGCGATGCTGGAGGTGATGCAGACCTTGTCGTCGGAAGAACATGCCGACGCCGAACGCGCACGCCGCAATGCGATGGCCGCACGCCGCCAGGCGCCGGACTGGCTGCCCGAGCAAGCCTCGCAAACGCTGTACGGCCTTGGTGCAAGCCCGGGCCTCGCGATCGGCCGCCTGGTGCATCACGCGGCGCAACGCTTTGACATCGAAGACCAACCGGGCGATGTGATCGCCGACGGCGAAGCGCTCGAAGCCGCGGTGCTGAAGGTGCGCGATGCGCTCAGCGTGCTCGAAGCGGAAACCCGCAGCCGCTTGGGCGCCAGCGAAGCCGCGATCTTCGCCGCCCACCGCGAACTGCTGGGCGATGCCGAACTGCTGCGCGACGCGATGGTGCAAATCCTGCACGGCCACGGCCCGGCATGGGCTTGGCAGCATGTGATCAAGACGCGCGTCGAGAAGCTGCAAAGCCTCGCCGACCCGCTGCTCGCAGCGCGTGCCACCGACTTGCGCGACGTTGGCGAACGCGTGCTCGGTACGCTGCTGGGCGTGACGCGCCAGCGCTTGGTGCTGAACGCACCGAGCATCCTGGTCGCCGAAGACCTCACGCCGTCCGACACGCTGCAGCTCGACATGCGCTTCATCGTCGGCCTCGCGATCAGTGGTGGCGGACCGACCTCGCACACCGCAATTCTTGCCCGCACGCTGGGGCTGCCGGCCATCGTCGCGGCCGGCAGCGCACTGCTCGCAGCGCCCGAGGGCAGCCAGGCGGTGATCGACGGCAGCGTCGGCGCGGTCTATCTGAATGTCGCGCGTGCTGACGTCGATCGCGCCGAAGCGGTAGTTGCCGCCCAAGCGGCCGCACGCGCCGCACTGCGCGAAAGCCGCCACCAGCCGGCTGAAACGACGGACGGCCACCGTGTCGAGATCGCCGCCAACGTGGCGAACGCCAAGCAAGCCGCCGCGGCTATCGAGGCCGGTGCCGAAGGCGTCGGCCTGATGCGCACCGAGTTCCTCTTCCTCGAACGCGACACCGCGCCGGACGAAGATGAGCAGTACCGCATCTACCGCGAGATGACCGAAGTGATGGCCGGCCGCCCGCTGATCATCCGCACGCTGGACATCGGCGGCGACAAGCAGGTGCCCTACCTCAACCTGCCTGCCGAGGAAAACCCCTTCCTCGGCGTGCGTGGTGCCCGCCTGCTGCTGACGCGCCAGGACCTGCTCTATACCCAGCTGCGCGCGCTGTATCGCGCCGCCAAGCACGGCCCGATCAAGATCATGTTCCCGATGGTTACGCACACCGGCGAGATCGAAGCGCTGCGCACCCACTGCGCCCGCGCCCGTGCGCAGGTCGATGGCCCGGTGGTGCCGATCGGCATCATGGTGGAAGTGCCCGCCGTTGCCGTGATGGCTGACCGCTTCGCACCGCTGGTCGACTTCTTCTCGATCGGCACCAACGACCTGACGCAATACACGCTGGCGATCGACCGCCAGCACCCGGATCTGGCCGCGCAGGCCGACAGCCTGCACCCCGCGGTGCTGACACTGATCGCCAACACCGTGCGCGCCGCAAAGGCTTCCGGCACCTGGGTCGGCGTGTGTGGCGGCCTGGCGGGTGACCCGCTCGGGGCACGCATCCTGACTGGACTGGGCGTAGATGAGCTGTCGATGAGCGCGCAGGATGTGGCAGCGGTAAAGGCCGCACTGCGCAGCGAATCGTTCGCCGCAATGCAGACGCTGGCCGAGCGCGCCGTAGCCGCCACCACCCCTGAAGCGGTGCGCGCGCTATGAGCGAGACCATGACACCCCGCCGCCCCGTGGTGCTGACGCTGACGCTGAACCCCGCGCTGGATCACACGATCGCGGTGAGCGGCCTCAAGCTCGGCGAAGTGAATCGCGCGCTCAACATGCAGGCGGATGTCGGTGGCAAGGGCATCAACGTCGCCTCCTGCCTCGCCGACTTCGGCGTGCCGACGGCTGTCAGCGGCCTGCTCGGGCGCGACAACGCGGCGCAGTTCGAGGCCCTGTTTGCCGCAAAGCAGATCGACAACCGCTTTCACTACCTCGACGGCCTCACCCGCATCAACACCAAACTGGTGGATCGGGCGAGCGGCGATACGACCGACGTCAACATGCCTGGCCCCAGCCTTTCGGCAGAAGCCATCGCGCAGGCAACGGCACACTTCGAGGCCTGCCTCGACGCGCTGTTGCCGCAGGCGGGCTGGGTGGTGCTGGCGGGCAGCCTGCCGCCAGGCTGGCCGGCGGATATCTATGCACGCCTGATCAGCGCCGTGCGCCAGCGCGGCGGCCGAACGCTGCTCGATGCCAGCGGCGCGGCGCTGTCGGCCGCCATCGCGGCCGGCCCGGATATTGCGAAACCGAACCGTGACGAACTGGCTGAACTGGTCGGCCATGCGCTGCCGGACCTCGACGCCGTCGTCGCAGCCGGCCGCGAGTTGCTGGACAAGACACCGGCGCTGCGCACCCTGGTGGTGTCGATGGGCGGTGACGGCGCCCTCTTCATGAACCGCGACGAAGCCCTGCTGGCGCACCCGGCTGAGATCGAACCGCTCAGCACCGTCGGCGCGGGCGACGCCATGGTGGCCGGCATTCTTGCCGCCACGCTGGAACGCGCAAGCCTGAGGCGCGCCGCACAACTCGCAACCGCTTTCTCGGCATCCAAGCTCGCACGGCTGGGCCCGCACCTGCCGGCGCCCGACGAAGTGCGCGCGCTCGCCGAACGCATTCGCATCACCGCAGTGGCCTGAACCCGACACGCAGTACACACAGCACACCAAAAGAGGAGATCCACCATGGCACGTATCGTCGCCGTGACCGCCTGCCCCACCGGCATCGCGCACACCTTCATGGCCGCCGAGGCGCTTGAACAAGCCGCCGCGCGGCTGGGCCACACGATCCGCGTTGAAACGCAGGGCTCGGTTGGCACCCGCAACGCCTTGAGCGACGCTGACATCGCAGCGGCCGATCTGGTCATCATCGCCGCCGACACGCAGGTCGACAAAACCCGTTTCGGCGCCAAGCGCATCGTCGAAGGCCCCACCGCACCGGCGATCCGCGATGCCGACAGCGTGATCCGCCAGGCACTTTCCGGCGCCGCGCCGGCCGCCGTGCCGAGCGCCGCGCCGCGCAACCCGGCGATGCCGCAGATCGTGGCGATCACCTCCTGCCCCACCGGCATCGCGCACACCTTCATGGCCGCCGAAGGCCTGGAAGGTGGCGCCAAGACCGTGGGCCGCACGATCAAGGTCGAAACCCAGGGCTCGGTCGGTGCGCAGAACGCGCTGACGGCCGAGGAAATCGCGAATGCCGAGATCGTCGTGATCGCCGCCGACACCAAGGTCGACAAGACCCGCTTTGCCGGCAAGCGCATCTACGAAACCAACACCAAGGCCGCGATCAACGACGGCGCCGCACTGATCCGCACCGCGTTGACCGAAGCGCGCGTCGCGGCGGCGAGCGACATGGCCGACAAGGTGAAGGATGTGAAGGCGCAGCAATCCGCAGCCCGCACCGGTGCCTACAAGCACTTGATGACCGGCGTGTCCTTCATGATCCCCTTCGTCGTTGCGGGTGGCCTGCTGATCGCGCTCGGCTTCGCGCTCGGGGGCATCTATGTCTATGACGACGCGCACAAGGGCACGCTGGGTTGGACGCTGTTCACAATCGGCGCGAAGAGCGGCTTTGCGCTGATGGTGCCGATCCTCGCCGGCTACATCGCACACTCGATCGCAGATCGCCCCGGCCTCGCACCCGGCATGATCGGCGGCATGATCGCCGCGTCGATCGGATCGGGCTTCCTCGGCGGTATCGCCGCGGGCTTCCTCGCCGGCTACACGGTGAAGTTCCTCAACGACAAGATCCAGCTCGGGCGCAACCTCGACGGCCTCAAGCCGGTGCTGATCCTGCCGCTGCTAGGCACCACCATCGTCGGCCTGCTCATGTACTACGTGGTCGGCGAACCGGTCGCTGCAGTGCTCGGTGCGATCACTGCCTGGCTCAAGGGCCTGCAGGGTTCGAGCGCCGTATTCCTCGGCCTGCTGCTCGGCTCGATGATGGCCTTCGACATGGGCGGCCCGATCAACAAGGCCGCCTACGCGTTCGCCACCGGCCTGCTCGGCAGCGACGTGTTCGCGCCGATGGCCGCCGTGATGGCCGCCGGCATGACGCCGCCGCTGGGTATTGCGCTGGCGACGATGCTGTTCAAGAACCGCTTCTCGGAAGACGAACGCGAAGCCGGCAAGGCCACCGCGGTGCTGGGCATCTCTTTCATCACCGAAGGCGCGATCCCCTTTGCGGCGAAAGACCCGCTGCGCGTGATCCCGGCCTTGATGGCCGGCTCCGCCACCGCCGGCGCACTGTCGATGGTGCTGGGCTGCACGCTGCGCGTGCCGCACGGTGGCGTATTCGTGCTGCCAATCCCGAATGCGGTCGGCAACCTCGGCGGCTACCTCATCGCGCTGGTCGCCGGCACGGTGGTCACGGCGCTGGCGCTCTATGCGCTGAAGAAACCGGTCGAAGCGGCCGCCTGACAGAAGCGCGT
This sequence comes from Niveibacterium sp., assembly GCF_041909475.1. Lineage (NCBI taxonomy): Bacteria > Pseudomonadati > Pseudomonadota > Betaproteobacteria > Rhodocyclales > Rhodocyclaceae > Niveibacterium > Niveibacterium sp. The sequence continues at coordinate 150,918 of NZ_JAYRDJ010000004.1, forward strand.
ACCCAAGCAAACGCCCACCGGCCCAAACCGGTGGGCGTTTTTCTTGGACAAAGAAGTCTGTCCTGCTGCGGGCCCTGCCCGCTTGCCTGCGATTGCCGCGGGGTCGAATGTCCCCGCCCAAGCCTGCGGCTGGATCGCCAGTTTTCGGCGCCCCATTTGGACGCCGCATGGGTGAGAGCCGGCCAGAACCTGCCTGCGGCATTCAAGGGCTCGACGACTGGATCAAGCGAGTTGCAGACATTTGCCAACGGCACGCGAAGGGCAGTAACCGCCCCAATCAGTCATTCAAGGATCCCGAGCTTGAGCAGCCGTATGCCCAACGAAACCGGCCCCTCGATGGTTCAAACGTTGTTCGCCGAAACGCTTGAGACGACCAGTCGGGGTTCCTCCCGTCGCGCGGAGAATACCCGCCACGTATCAACGGATGTCAGCGCCGTGAGCAAGTGCCGTCCCTGCTGACGACGACGCTGGCCCTTCATGTCGATACGTGATCGGTTTCTTGAGCGTAACCATCAGGAGAATGAGGGCGACTGCGACAACGATGAAGAGCGCGAGACTCCAGAATTCGTAGGGCACCCCAAACAGACGAACGGCGGCATCGGCGCAGCTGGCACGCGGCGCCATCACGTCGGGAAACAGGCGACCTACGCCCAAGCCCGAAATGAGCTTCTCGGCGAGACTGACACTGCACGAATTGGATTCTCCGGCCCCGAAATGCTGCCAAAGTGCCGCGGCGGCCCCTGAAACCGAGAACGACAGCGCCACGGCACACATACCCAGGCGCAACAGCCGACCCCGCCCGACAGCCGCCAATCCGCACACGAGGGCGACCATCAGAAAGAGCGCTCTTTGCAGCACGCACCACGGGCAAGGTCGCATGCCAAAGAAATGCTGAGACACCAGGGCGGCCGCGACCGCAGCAACACATAGCAGCGCAATGAAGAGAAACGCCCACCTGGCGTTCGCCGCAATGAACCTCACCCCATCAGAGGACACCTTCATCATCCCGCACCCGTGTCATCTCGTTGTATCGCCACGGTCAGTTTGCGCAACGGCTGCCCCGAGACACCAAGCCTCTGCATGGATGCCCCCAACCGACCGATGTGATCCCACCGATCGCGGTGCGCGCCATGAAAAGGGGCGCCGTCATCGACGGCGCCCCTAGCCAAAGTGCTCAGGCCACGACCCGAGCGCGATCTGCTGCCCATGGGATCACAGCCCTCGGGGGGGCGGAGGTCACCAGGCTGCTCGCAGCATCCAGGCGATTGAGTTGCTCCGCTGTGAGTTCGACCGTCAGCGCGCCGAGGTTGTCGCTGAGCTGTGGCAACGAGCGTGGCCCGATGATCGGCACGGCCCCGTGCGACCCGGCCCACGCAATCGCGACCTGCCCCGCGCTGACGCCCAACTCGCCAGCAATGGCGAGCACCGTATCCAGGATCCGCGTGCGCTGCGCTGAATTCTCGGGCTGGAATACTCGTCCGCCGAAACCTTCTGCGCGCCCCTTTTCACCTTGCCGGTACTTGCCGGTCAGCATGCCGCCGCCCAGGGGCGACCACGTCACGATGCCAAGACCGAGCGCGAGCGATGCGGGGAACAGATCGGCCTCGGGCTCGCGGCGGACCAGGCTGTGCTCGAACTGCGCCGCCGCGATCGGGACTGCGTGCGTCAGTTCGGCCAGTGTGACCGCACGGGCAAGACGCCAGGCAGGGAAGTTCGACAGGCCGGCATACAGGATCTTGCCGGCGCGGGCCAGGTCCTCGAATCCACGGACGATCTCTTCGAGGGGTGTGACGCTATCGGGGTGGTGCGCCCAGTAAATGTCGATACGGTCTGTCTTGAGCCGCTTGAGGCTGGCCTCCACGGACGCGACCAAGGCCTTGCGGCTGTTGCCCGTCACCAGGCGGTTGGCGTTGGGCGCGGCGCCATTGGAGAACTTGGTCGCCAGCACGAAGTCCTCGCGCCGGCCTTGCAGCAGCTTGCCGAGCAGCTCCTCGGACTGGCCAAACTGGTACGCGTCCGCGGTGTCGATGAAATTGCCGCCCGCTTCGGCGTAGGCGTTGAAAACTGCCTCGGCGGCATCGGGGTCGGCGCCATAGCCCCAGCCAGTTCCGAAGTTGCCGGTGCCCAATGCGACTTGCGACACGCGCAGGCCGATCTTACCAAAGACTGTGTATTTCATGCTTCATTCCGTTGACTGAGATATTCGTGCCATGACTCAGGATCACGCGCGGAGCATCAGCTCTCGTATTGGGCCACTCCACCGCCGAACGACCAGTTCTCTTTCTTGACCTCGACCAGATTGATGAATACATCGTCCGGCCGAACCCCCGCCTCTCGGTTGAGTCCCTCCGCAATCGTCTTGTAGAGAAGTTTCTTCTGCTCCGTCGTGCGTCCTTCATTGAGCGTGATCTGGATAAACACCACGCCATCGGTCCGATTGATTCCCAGATACGCAGGGTCATAGACGAAGTGATCATCGTCGTGCTCCGCCAGGACCTGAAAGTTGTCTTTGTCGGGGACGTTGATCGCGGCTTTCATTGACTCAAAAACCACCTTGCCCAGCCTTTTGACATAGGAGGCGTCAGGGTTCTTCTTGATGTCGATACGAACGAGGGGCATCTACTTCTCCTTCACGGCTGCTCGAGGGTTTGGCCGAGCTGTGCATCTGTGGCCGGCGTCGTCAGCGAGGCGAGGATCCGGTCGCGGCATACCGCGAGGATTTCGTCGGCCAGCGGTGAGTCGTCCGGGCAGGCGCGCGAGATGACGACTGCGCCCACCGCCTGCGCCAGGATGGCGAGATGCTGGATCCGCGTCGCGCCGGCGTCTGCGTCTGCAGCGTCCGGCAAGGCGGACGCGGGATTCAGCGTCGCCAGCAGGCGCTCGATGCCGGCCGCAAAAGCAGCCCGAACCATTTCCGGTTGACGCGCTGCGTCCCCGCTCAGGGCCGCGATGGTGCAACCGCTGGCGCGGCCATCGCGGTGCTCGCGCGAGAGATAGCGCTGCACGAATTCCGGAATGTCCGCCCCGGTCGACAGCGCGGCGTTCTGGGCGATGCCGCACGCGGCGGACTCCGCGATCAGATCGGTCTTGGAGCCAAAGTTCTTGTAGAAGCCGCCGTGGGTGAGGCCGGCGGCGGCCATCAGATCAGCAACGCCGACGCCGTCGTAACCGCGCTCCCGAAACAGGGTGGCGGCCGTTTCAACGACGCGCGCCCGGTTCGCCTGTGCCTGTGCCTTGGTGACCTTCATTTCTGTTCCACAGTGAGTTGATGGCTGCTTGCGGATTTCACTATACATAGATGACGACCATAATCAAAGTCTTGACTTGTTAGATTATGATCGTCATCATTGATTCCGTACTCAACGGCGTGACGCGTGCCCATCGAATCGTCATGGCACCTCCGGCCCGCAAGCCCGCGGGGCGTGCGCCCGGCGAACGGGCCGACCGAAACGACTCATGCAAGGGAAAGTAACCATGAACAAGCTTCCGACTGTCCTCATTACCGGCGCCTCCAGCGGCATCGGCGCAACCTACGCCGAGCGCTTCGCCCATCGCGGCCATGACCTCGTGCTCGTCGCACGCGACAAGACACGTCTGCACGCCCTGGCAGCGCGCCTGCGCGAAAACAGTGGGGTGACCATCGATGTGCTGCCGGCCGATCTGACCCAGCCTGCCGATCTCGCCGCGCTCGAAACCCGCCTGCGCGATGACGCCAGCATCGGCATCCTGATCAACAACGCCGGCATGGCTCAGTCGGGCAGCTTCGGGCAACAGACCGCAGCGCAGATCGAGAACCTCATCGCACTCAACACCACGGCGCCGACGCGGCTCGCAGCCGCGGTCGCACCGCGTTTCACGCAATCCGGTCGCGGCGCGATCGTCAATATCGGCTCGGTCGTAGGCTTTGCACCCGAGTTTGGCGCCACGATCTACGGCGCAACCAAGGCCTTCGTGCTGTTCCTGTCACAGGGCCTGCATCTGGAGCTATCGCCCTCGGGCGTCTATGTGCAGGCAGTCTTGCCGGCCGCAACCCGCACGGAAATCTGGGAACGCGCCGGCGTTGACGTCAACACCCTGCCCGAAGTGATGGAGGTGGGCGAACTGGTCGACGCCGCGCTGGTCGGCTTCGACCGACGTGAGTTGGTCACGATCCCGCCGCTGCACGTCGCCGAACGCTGGGATGCGCTGGAAGGCGCGCGCCAGGGCTTGCTTGCGGATGTTCGCCAGGCCCATGCGGCAGAACGCTACCGCCGCCCGTAAGCATCGAGCGTCCCACATCCACAACCCCGTTCGCCCGTCGCACGCCACGGCCTACCCCACAGGCGTCGAGCAGCGGTTTTCAAGAATATTCAGGAGTTTCCCCATGACAAAAAACAAACGCGTCGCCCTCGTAACCGGCGCTTCATCTGGCATCGGCGAGGCCACCGCCAACAAGCTCGCTGCAGCGGGCTACAAGGTCTATGGCACCAGCCGGCGCGGTGCCCAGGCGGGCCAGCGCGCATTTCCGATGCTGGCGCTGGACGTGATGGACGACGCATCGGTTCAAGCCGCGGTCGATGAACTGCTACGGCTGGAGGGGCGCATCGACCTGTTGGTTAACAACGCGGGCTTCGGTCTTGGCCCGGCCGCAGCGGAAGAAAGCTCGATCGCGCAGGTACGCGCGCTGTTCGAGACGAATGTGCTCGGCGTGGTCAGGGTGAGCAACGCGGTTTTGCCCATCATGCGCAGGCAAGGCAGTGGCCGAATCCTGAACGTGGGCTCCGGCCTGGGGATCATCCCGGCGCCTTTCAACGCCCATTACTCGGCAAGCAAGCACGCCATCGAGGGCTACTCCGAATCGCTCGATCACGAAGTGCGCGGATTCGGCGTGCGCGTCGCCGTCATTCAACCGGGTGTGACGCGGACTGCATTTGACGCCAGCGTCGCCCCTTCCGATCAACCGCTGGCCGCCTACGATGCGAGCCGCCGCAAATACCTGACGGCCTACGAGCGCGCGATGTCCGCCGCAGATAGCGCCGAGAGCGTTGCGGAAACCATCGTGATGGCCGCCAACGACAAGAAACCGCGCCTGCGCTATCCATCCGGCAAGGTGGCGCGCCAGGGCGCCTTCGCTCGACGTTTTCTTCCTCGCGGCTTCTTCGACAAGGTGCTCCACAAGCAATTTGGTCTGGGCTAAGGCATGCCACGGAATCCACTGAACACCGGTATCCGCATGTCCAAGACACCCCCAACGCAGGAGAAACAAGCATGAGCTTCAAGGCGCTTCTGGCCAGCAAGGCCGGTGAAACAATTTCCACGACCCTGGTCGACTTCGACGAAGCCGATCTGATGCCAGGCGATATCACTGTCGCGATCGACTACTCGACGGTGAATTACAAGGACGCGCTAGCCCTGAGCGGCCGCGCACCGGTGATCCGCCAGTTTCCACTGATCCCCGGCATCGATTTTTCGGGCGTCGTCGAGCGCTCGTCGCACCCCGGCTTTGCGGTAGGCGACCGCGTGCTTGCCAATGGCTGGGGTCTGAGCCAGACGCACCACGGCGGGTTTGCGCAGAAAGCGCGCGTCAGCGGCGACTGGCTGGTCAAAGTGCCCGATGCGCTTTCGACACGCGACGCCATGGCGATCGGCACGGCGGGCTACACCGCGATGTTGTCGGTGCTCGCACTGGAGCATGCCGGGATCACGCCGGACAAGGGCGATGTCCTGGTCACCGGCGCCGGCGGCGGTGCGGGCTCCATCGCAATCGCATTGCTATCCAAACTGGGCTATCGGGTGATCGCTTCGACTGGGCGCCTGGATGAAGCGGATTACCTGCGCGAACTGGGCGCGGCCGAGGTCATCGATCGCCGTACGCTGTCCGAGCCGGGCGCGCCGATCGCCAAGGAACGCTGGGCCGGCGCCATCGATTCAGTGGGCAGCCATACCCTGGCCAACGTGATCGCGCAAACCCGTTATCGCGGCGCGGTGGCGGCTTTCGGGCTCGCCCAGGGCACGGACCTGCCCGCCTCGGTGCTGCCCTTCATTCTGCGCAACGTCACGCTGGCCGGCATCGACTCGGTCAACGCGCCGCAGGACGTGCGCTTGCAGGCATGGGCACGTCTGGCGCGCGATCTGGAACCGGGCAAGCTCGCACACGCCACTCAGATCGTGCCGCTGGCCGAGGTGCCAAGCCTTGTCGGCCCTGTGCTGCAGGGCCTGGTGCGTGGTCGCACCGTCGTGGACGTCAACGCATGACGGCCCAATCCGGAGGGCGAATGTCACCCGGTTTCGGCCGGGATGGCGAAGCAGTTTTGCCGGGAGCCCATTCCCGGCTCCCTCTCGATCATTCGGCTGTCATGCCCGGCAATTGCAGGCCGCGCAGCGTGGGCGGCCCGACCTACATTGGAATGAGAACACCATGAAAGCACTTACCTTCAAACGCTACGGCAAGTCGCCCGAGATCGGCTTCGCTGATATTCCCCGCCCCACCTTGAAGCCTGACGAACTGCTGGTCGAAGTTCACGCTGCGGGCTTGAACCCGATCGACAACATGATCCCAACGGGCATGTTCAAACCGGTCTTGAAGCTCCAGCTGCCGGCCACGATGGGCAGCGACCTCGCTGGCGTGGTGATCGACGTCGGCAGCCGGGTGACGCGTTTCAAGAAGGGCGATGCCGTTTTTGCCAGCCTCTTCGATCTTGGCACCGGCTCCCTCGCCGAATTCGCCGTGGTACCGGAGCGTGCCGCGGCGCTGAAGCCGGAAAACCTCGACTTCGTGCAGGCTGCTTCGGTTCCGATGGTCGGGCTGACCTCATGGCAGGCGCTGCGCGAGCGCGCGAAAGTGCAGAAGGGGCAGAAGGTGTTCATCCCCGCCGGGGCCGGCGGGATTGGCACTTTCGCGATCCAGTTGGCAAAGCACTTTGGCGCAAAGGTCGGCACCACGACCAGCACCGGCAATGTGCAACTGGTCAGCAGCCTGGGTGCGGACGAGGTGATCGACTACAAGAAACAGCAGTTCGAGAAATTGCTGCGTGGCTATGACGTCGTACTCGGCACGCTGAGAGGTGACGAGATCGAGAAATCGATCGACATTCTCAGGCCCGGGGGCAAGATCGTTTCGCTGACCGGGCCGTTGGATGCCGCGTTTGCCAAGGCTCGCGGCCTGAACTTCGTCCTGAAATTTGTGTTCGGCCTGATGAGTCGCAAGATCATGCGGCTCGCTGCCAAGCGGGATGTCTCCTACTCGTTCCTCTTCGTTCGCCCCGACGGCGCGCAATTGTCCGAAATTGGCGCCTTGCTCCGGTCGGCGCATATCCGGCCGGTCATCGACAGAGTGTTTCCGTTTGCCCAGGCCAAAGAGGCGCTCGAATATCTTGCGCAAGGGCGCGCCAAGGGTAAGGTCGTCGTCCAGCTCAAATGAGGTCTCCCGACAGGGCTGAATCGGAAGGCCTTCGTCAGGGCTGGTTGGTTTGGCTCGGCCTGGAACGATGGCGGGACGGGCGACTGCGCATGGGTAGCCAGTCGCCGGCCCCTCTCAAGCTGCGAGCCGTTTTGGCCGAGTTGCACACAGGGGGGTCGAGCCGATTGAACCGCCAACGAGTCATTGCTCAACCTCCGCGACCGGATACGCAGCGTGATTCATTAACGGCCAACGGCACCCATGCAGCGGAAGATCACGACGGGTTTCGATTCACCGCCACAGACGTCGTTCTTCCCACCCAGCGTCTTGTCATTTGTTGAGGATAATCTCGTCTCGCGATCCGGGTCGCTTCGAACCTGGACGGTCAATGAGCCCCCCGACATGTCACAACCCGCACCCGCCACGCCAACGGCCGTCAGCTTCCGCGAGGCCTTCCTGTTCTGGCTGAAGCTCGGTTTCATCAGTTTCGGCGGCCCAGCCGGGCAGATCGCGATCATGCATCAGGAGTTAGTGGAGCGCCGACGCTGGATCTCGGAACGCCGCCTCCTGCATGCGCTGAACTACTGCATGGTGCTGCCCGGGCCTGAGGCGCAGCAGCTGGCCACCTACATCGGCTGGCTGATGCATCGCAGCTGGGGTGGCATCGTGGCGGGCGCGCTGTTCGTGCTGCCTTCGCTGCTGATCCTGATCGCGCTGTCGTGGGTGTATATCGCCTTCGGCAACGTGCCGCTGGTGGCCGGCTTGTTCTACGGCATCAAACCGGCGGTGACCGCGATCGTGCTGCAGGCCGCCCACCGCATCGGTTCGCGGGCGCTGAAGAACCGCACTCTGTGGGCGATTGCGGCGGCTTCCTTCATCGCGATCTTCGCGCTGAACCTGCCCTTCCCCGCCATCGTTGCGGCGGCGGCGCTGGTCGGTTACCTCGGAGGCCGCTTCGCGCCCGACACCTTCAAGACCGGCGGCGGACACGGGAAAGCCGACGCATCCTTCGGCCCCGCGCTGATCGACGACGACACGCCCACGCCGGCGCATGCGCGCTTCCGCTGGTCGTGGCTGCTGGTGATCGCGGCGGCGGGCGCGGCGCTGTGGCTGATCCCGATCGGCCTGCTGACGCTGCACTACGGCTGGCAACACGATCTGACGCAGATGGGCTGGTTCTTCACCAAGGCCGCGCTGCTGACTTTCGGCGGCGCGTATGCCGTGCTGCCCTATGTTTATCAGGGTGCCGTTACCCACTATGGCTGGCTGACACCGACGCAGATGATCGACGGCCTTGCGCTGGGTGAAACCACGCCGGGGCCGCTGATCATGGTGGTGGCTTTCGTCGGCTTCGTCGGTGGTTATGTGAAGGCGGTGTTCGGGCCGGAGCACCTCTTCCTTGCCGGCGCGGCGGCCGCGGCGCTGGTGACCTGGTTCACCTTCCTGCCGTCTTTCCTGTTCATCCTCGCGGGCGGGCCACTGGTCGAGGCGACCCACAACGACCTGAAGTTCACCGCACCGCTCACCGCCATCACCGCCGCGGTCGTCGGCGTGATCCTGAACCTGGCGCTGTTCTTCGGCTACCACGTGCTATGGCCGGCGGGGTTCTCGGGCCGATTTGACGCAACATCAGCGGCGATCGCAGCGGCAGCGGCGCTTGCGCTGTTCCACTTCAAGCGCAACGTGATGCATGTGATCGGCGCCTGCGCTCTGGTGGGTCTGCTGATCCGGCTGCTGGCCGGCTGACGGGATCAAAGGATCAGGGCACCAGCGACAGGAACAGGAAGGCCGCGAAGATCACCAGGTGCACCGCGCCCTGCATCAGATTCGTGCGGCCGGTGCCCAGCGTGATCGTGCTGACAAGGCAGGCGAGGCCGAGCAAGACAAGATCCTTCGGGTCGAGCCCGAGCACCAGCGGCAAATCGAACAGCAACGCCGCCAGCACGACAACCGGAATCGTCAGGCCGATGCTGGCGAGCGCCGAGCCCAGCGCGAGGTTCATGCTGGTCTGCAGCCGGTTTGCCATCGCCGCACGCAGCGCAGCCGTGGTTTCGGGCAGCAGCACCAGCATCGCGATCGCGATGCCGATCACCGACTGCGGTGCGCCGGCTGCGGCGACCGCGGCCTCGATCTGCGGCGACAGCATCTTGGCCAGCCCCACCACCGTCACCAGCGATACGAACAGCAGGCCGAAGCTAGCCCACGTCGCCGCGAGGCTGGGTGGCGCCGCGTGCGTATCGGCATCGTCCGCCCCGACCTGCGGCAGGAAGTAGTCGCGGTGGCGCACCGTCTGCACGAACACGAACACCGCCCACAGCGCGAGCGACGCCACTGCGGTGAACAGCAGTTGCGGGGTCGAGTAGTGCGCCACCGGCGCCGAGGTGGTGAAGATCGGTAGCACCAGCACCATGACGGCCATCGTCACCAGCGCCGCCAGCGCCGGCCCTGCCCCCTCGGTGCGGAAGGACTGTTCGCGGTGCCGCAGCGCGCCTGCCAGCAGGCAGCCACCAATCACGCCAGTGCAGATGATCATAACCGTGGCGTATACCGAGTCACGCGCCAGCGCGGCTTTCTCCGGCCCGCCGGCGAGCATCATCGACACGATCAGCGCGACTTCGATCACCGTGATCGCCAACGCCAGCACCAGCGTGCCGAAAGGCTCGCCGACGCGATGCGCGACCACCTCGGCGTGGTGCACCGCGGCCACCACGACCGCCATCAACGCCACCGCGCAGGCGATCGTGAGCGTGGCGCCGAGCGGCAATTTGAGCGCAGCCCCCAGCAGGGCAAGCGCCACCAAGGGAACCAGCACCGGCCAGTGACGCATGGCAGCGATCCTTTCAAAACCCGGTTGAGCGAGGCGTCATTCTGCCTGTTGGCGCGGCGAGATGTCAGATGCCAGCGGCAAAGCCATGTTGTCGCCACGCTTCATAAGCAACCAGCGCGACGGTGTTGGAGAGGTTGATACTGCGGTTGCCCGGCAGCATCGGCACCCGCAGGCAATGCTCGGCATCGAATTCGTCGCGGATCGCCTGCGGCAGCCCGGCTGTTTCGCAGCCAAACACCAGCACGTCGTCCGGCGTGTAGCGCACCGTGTCGTAGCGCACCGTGCCGCGCGAGGTCAGCGCGAAGAAACGCTTGCCGGCGAGTGCCACACGGCAGGCGGCCCAGTCACGGTGCACCGTGACATGCGCAAGGTCGTGGTAATCCAGGCCGGCACGCTTGAGCTGCTTGTCGGAAAGATCGAAGCCGAGCGGTTCCACCAGGTGCAGGCGTGCGCCGACGTTGGCGCTGAGCCGGATCGCGTTGCCGGTGTTGGGCGGAATTTCGGGGTGAACCAGAACGATATCGAGCATGGCTCAATCCAGCCGACTACGCAGCGCAGCGATGAAGGCGGCCGCAGCCGGGTCGCCCTCGGCCGGCGCCCAGGGCGCGAAGTCACCCGGCGAGAACGGCACATAGGGCCCGCCCTTCACTTCGAGGAACACGGTGCCGGGCTCAAGCGCGACGAGCGAATGCCACACCCCCAGGGGCACATGCAGACCGAAGGCGTCCCCTGCCGCAGAGAGACGCGCTGCGCGGATCACCGCGCCATCGTCATCGAACTCGAACACGCCGACGCTGCCGCGCACGACGAGCAGGGTTTCTTCCTTGCCGGCATCCAGATGGCGGTGCGGCCGCACATAGCTGTTCGGCTCCATCGCGTTGAAGAAGCGTTGTGCCGGCGCTTCGGACGATGTGTGCAGGTTGAGATTCTTGCGCCGGCGCGGTAGCTGCCGCGCCTCATCCAGCGCGGGCGCCAGCAGGGCTGAATCGAGCAATACGGAACGGGTCATGCGAAAGAACTCCTGAAACGACAACGGGCGCCCTAAGGCGCCCGCCCCGACTGCAATATCGCGATCAGAAACCGATCGTGAGACCGATGTTGGCAACCGGGTAATACTGAAAGCGCTTCAGGTCATCAGCCAGCTTGGCCTGTTCGGCGGCTACGTCGCTCTGCAGTTGCGAGCACGCCGGCGTACCGACGATTGCGCTGCCGCAGTTGGCGCTCAGCTCGGCCTTGGGCGTGCCCTGGAACACCACGCCGAGGTCGAAGTAGAAGTTCACGCCAGCGGTGGCGACGTTGCCGTAACCGATGCCCAGGTAAGGCGCCACCTTGTTGCCAACCTTGACGGTACCGTTCAGCGTGCCGACCGCGGCAGCCGGATAGGTGTTGCCGTTGATCGTGTAGCTGCTGCCAGTCGGCGTGCCGGTGACGTCAACCTTGTTGTCGTTGAGGATCAGGCCGCCGGTAATGCGGAACGGGCCGAGCGGGCTCCAGTCCAGCAGGAAGCTGCCGTTCGACAGCTTGAGCTTGCCGTCGTACTTCACATCGGTCACTTCAACGTTGTTGCTGTAGTTCAGATAGGAGTAGCCAACCCGGGCGAGCAGCGTCGGCGCAACGCTGAAGCCAATGTCGCCACCGATGCCAGTGGTGCCGGCGCGCACGCCCACGCCGACGGCCTGGGCCTGGCTGGCTGCTGTGATGGCGGCAATGGCGAGTGCGATGCGAAGCGCTTTCATGCTGGGGATCCTCCCGAATTTGAGTGGCGCGATTATCCGCGCAGCGCAGCGCGACGCAAAGCCTTACAAATCGCTGCGTCGCGGCAACACAACGTCAGCACGGTTCAGACGCGAACGAAATGCGGGGGAGCGCAGCGCCCCGGTGCAGGCCTGGCGCGGCGGCGCAGACCGTACACGTCGTACGGCGAGCGGTCGCAACACGGTCAGCCGAGGCACTTCTTACCCGGCAGGTTTAGCCTGCGCGTCGATCCGCCGGTCCATCCACGCGCCACCCAGCGCGCGGTAGAGCTCAAGTGACGCGCCGAGCACCGCGCTTTGCGTGGCAATGCGGTTCAGGTCGGCCGAGAACAGGGCGCGGTCTGCGTCGATCACTTCGAGGTAGCTGGTATAGCCGTTCTCGTAACGCAGCTTGGCCAGCTCGGCGTAACGCGTCAGCGCCTCGACCTGGCGTGTGGACGCAGCAAGCTGCTCGCGCAACTTCACGCGCGCCACCAGCGCATCGTCGACTTCGCGGAAGGCGTTCTGAACCGTCTTCTGGTATTGCGCCACCACCGCCTCGCGCGTGGCCCGCGCGCTGTCGACACTGGCTCCGATGCGGCCGGCATCGAAGATCGGCTGCGTCAGGCCCGCAACACCGCTCCACACCTGGCTGCCATCATTGAACAGCGCGGAAAGGTCGCCGCTCGCGACGCCGAACAGGCCGGTCAGGCTGATGCTCGGGAACCACGCAAGGCGTGCCGCATCGACGCGCGCATCGGCCGCAGCAAGCTGCGCCTCGGCCGAGCGGATATCCGGCCGGCGCGCCAGCAATTGCGAAGGCAGCCCCGCAGGCACATCGGGGTCGCGCAGGTCGGCGAGCGCCTTGCCGCGCTCGATCGGCCCCGGGTTGCGCCCCAGCAGCACCGACAGCGCGTTCTCGGCCTTGCCGATCGCCGACTCGATCTGCGGCACGGCAGACACCGCCTGCTCGTATTCCGAGCGCACCTGTGCCAGCTCCACCTCCGAGATCACGCCACCATCAAAGCGAAGCTGGAACAGATCGAGGCTGGTCTTGCGCAGCGCCAGCGTGTTGCGTGAGATTTCGAGCTGGCTGTCAAGCTGGCGCAGCGTGAAGTAGCCCTGCGCGACCGACGCGGCGAGCGATAGCCACACGCCACGCTGTACTTCCCGCTGCGCGAGCAGATCGGCGCGGGCAGCGTCGGTGGCGCGGGCAAGCTTGCCCCACAGGTCGATTTCCCAAGTGAGGTTGAGCCCAACCGAGAAGGCGTTGGCCGGCTTGGGCGGGAAGTCGCCGCCCTTGCCGCGCGTGGCCTGAGCACCCAGCCCGAACTGCGGAAATCGCTCCGCGCTGCTTGCCGTCACGCGGGCACGATAGTTCTCGACGTTGGCGGCGGCGATGCGCACATCGGGGTTGGCAGCGAAGGCCAGATCCATCAGCTGGTTGAGGGTCGGGTCGTCGAAGGCCGTCCAGAAATCGTGCGCCAGTTCAGCATCCACATCGAGCGTCGAGGGCGCCGGGTTCTCGCTGCGCCAACGTTCATAAACCTGCAACGAGGGCTTGGTCTCGCTGTGGAAGAGCGCGCAACCGCCCAGCAGCGATGCCAGGGCGAGGCTCATCACGGAGCGCTGGAAGGTCTTACTCATGATGCGCCTCCGCCGACACGGCCTTCTTGCCGCCGAGCTTCTCGGCCAGCGTTTGCACCATCACGAAGAACAGCGGTACGAAGAACAGCGCCAGCGTCGTCGCGCCGATCATGCCGCCGATCAGGCCGGTGCCGATCGAGTGCCGTGAGTTCGCGCCTGCGCCACTCGCAATCGCCAACGGCACCGCGCCGGCGATGAAGGCCATCGAGGTCATCACGATCGGCCGCAACCGCAATCGCGCCGCCTCCACCGCGGCCTCGACGATCGGCAGCCCTTCCTCGCGCTTGAGCACCGCGAACTCGACGATCAGGATCGCGTTCTTGGCCGCCAGCCCCACCAGCGTGACCAAGCCGACCTGGAAGTAGATGTCGTTCTCCAGACCCCGCAGGAAGATGGCCACCAGCGCACCGAAGATGCCGAAGGGCACGGCGGTGATGACCGAGAACGGCAACCCCCAGGATTCGTACTGCGCGGCGAGGATCAGGAACACCATGACGATGCCGAACGCGAACACGATCGCGGTCGTGCCGCCGGCCTGCTTCTCCTCATAGGCCAGACCGGACCACGCGAACGAGAAACCTTCCGGCAAGGTCTCGGCCGCCACCTCTTCCATCGCCTGGATCGCCTGCCCCGAGCTGAAGCCCGCGGCCGCATTACCCGTGACCTTGGCAGCCGAAAAACCGTTGAAGCGGCTGATCAGTTCGGCGCCGGTGGTGAAGTGGGTCGTCGTCACCGCCGACAGCGGCAGCATCTTGCCACCGGACTGCCGCACGTAGATGTTCTGCAGGTCGTCCGGTGATTCGCGGTACTTCGGCTCCGCCTGCAGGATCACCTGGAACACGCGCGAGAAGGCGTTGTACTGGCTCACGTAGAGCGAGCCGAACAGCGTCTGCATCGCGGCATACACATCCTGCACCGGCACGCCCAGCGTCTCGGCGCGGTTGCGGTCCACCTCCACCTTCAATTGCCGCGACGAGGCGTTCACCAGCGTCGTCATGTCAGCCAGCTCGGGCCGCTTCTTCGCCGCCGCAACGAAGGCCTTGGTCACCCGGTCGACTTCCGCGTAGTTCGCGCCGCCCTTGCTCTGGATCCAGAACTCGAAGCCGCCTGAACTGCCGAGGCCAGGAATCGGCGGCGGCATCAGCGGCACCACCACGCCATCCTGGATAGCCGCACTCGCCTTTCGCACCTGGAACACCGCCGCCTTGGCCGACGCCCGCAGCCCGCCACCGCGCTCTTCGAAAGGCTTCATCTCGACGAAGACGATGCCGGCACTCGACTTCATCTGGTTGTCGATCATGCTGAAGCCGGGGATCGACGAGGTGTTGCGCACCGAGGGCAGCTTGGCAAAGTCCCGCGCAACCTGTTCGGTGGTCTTCTGCGTGCGATCGAGGCTGGCGGCATCCGGCAGGATCGTGGCGGCCAGCACATAGCCCTGATCCTCCATCGGCACGAAGGAGCCGGGAATGTGTTTGAAGAGGCCGAGAATGGCGCCGACCATCACGACAAATACCAGCATCGCCAGCGACACCCGCTTGATCGTCAGCTGCACCCCGGCCGCGTAGCGTGCGGTCATGCGCTCGAACACCCGGTTGAACCAGCGGAAGAAGCGGTTCGGCTCGCCATGCAGCGGCTTGAGCATCAGCGCCGCCATCGCCGGCGTCAGCGTCAGCGCCACGAAGCCTGACAGCGCCACAGAGATCACGATGGTGATCGCGAACTGCTTGTAGAGCAGGCCGGTGGTGCCGCTGATGAAGGCCACCGGAATGAACACCGCCGAGAGCACCAGCACGATCGCGATGACGGGGCCGGTGACCTCGTCCATCGCCTTGAACGCGGCG